>CAZHET010000133.1:0-13501 GCA_964531585.1 uncultured Planctomycetaceae bacterium
GACTCATTGATCCGATCGGTCTGGGACTGGAACAATACGACGCGATCGGCGGATTCTCCGAAAAACTGTCACTGCAGTTTTCCGGCGGCTACGGAGAAAGACGGCGCGAACGAGAACCTGTGGAACTGGAAGTCGATACAACGGGCTGGATTCAGGGGATGGAGGACTCTGATTTCTCCACACCAAAACAGCTCGGACAACTGCTCGCGAACAGCGAAACCTGCCAAAGATGTATCGTGAAACAGTTCTTTCGTTATACTTTCGGCCGTCAGGAAACCGCCGCCGATCAGCCCGTCATCGACGATGTGCTGCGGCGTTTTTGTGACTCGAAGTTTCAGTTTCGTGAATTGATTCTGGCCATGGTCACTTCTGACCTGTTCCTTCAGCAAGGCACACACGAATGATTTCTTCACGCAAAGATCTGTCTCGCCGCACGTTTCTGCGAGGCGTCGGTGTTGCCGGCGCGTCGGTCAGCATCGGTCTGCCGGCGCTGGAGGCTCTGTTCAATTCCAACGGAACGGCCTACGCGGCGACAGCGGAAGCCGCTGCGGCACCGATCGAAACCCGCTTCATTCTGTGGTTCAACGGCAATGGCATCATCGAAAAGTACTGGATTCCCCGGAAGGACGGCACGGACTTCGAAATTACTCCGTGCCTGGAGCCGCTGGCTCGCTTTCGTAACGACATTCACGTGATGAGCGGTGTGGATAATTCGGCCGCAAGGTCTCCCGGTCCGGGGAACGGACATCACAAGTCGATGAGCGGTCTGGTGTCCTGCGAACCGTTTTCCGGCCGAGGTGCCGGCGGAGCGTCCATCGATCAGGTCATCGCCGACAGGATCGGTACAGAAAGCCGCTTCCGTTCGCTGCAGGTCGGCGTTTGCCAGGAATCCTTCGGCGAAAGCGTGCAGCGCAACATGAGCTGGGCGGGACGCGATCGTCCGCTGCCGCCGGAAATGATTCCTCATCGACTGTTCGACAGCCTGTTCGGTTCGAAGGAAGCTCACTGGATTGAACGCAGGAAAAGCATTCTCGACGCCGTCCGCGACGACGCCACGTCGCTGAAGAACAAGCTGGGCTACAGCGATCAGCATCGTCTGGAAGAGTACCTCGCGTCGGTCCGCAGCCTGGAACGTTCCGTCGCCAGCCTGCCGCCGGAATACTCCCAGGTTGCGGAACGTCCGCCCGAAGGCGGCGACCTGAAAGACTGGCCTCGCATTGCCAAACTGCAGACCGATCTGCTGGTTCACGCACTGGCGTCGCGACAGACTCGCGTGGCGTCCTACATGCTGACAAAGTGCCAGGGCCTGTCGCGGTTTCCATGGCTGGGCTACACCTATGACCGGCACCACGGCTACACGCACGGCCGCGTGGAGACTCCGGAAGGCCAGCGCATCATGCGCGACATCTGTCGGTGGCACGTCGAAGAATTTGCCTATCTGCTGGCAAAGCTGAAGTCGATCCCGGAAGGCAACGGCACGCTGCTGGACAACACCTGCGCTTTGTTCGTCCACGAACATGCGGAAGCGAATCCGCACAAGAACGCGGGACTCGCCATGATCGCTGCCGGTCACGCCGGCGGCATGAAGACCGGCTGCCACACGCGAGTCACCGGCACCGTCGGCGATCTGTACCTCACTCTGGCAGAAGAAGTCGTCGGCGCACCAATCGGCAAGTTTCCGACGGCCGACAAGAAACTGGGGACAATCGTCTGATCTGTCGGGGCTTGCGGAAATCACAGCCTGTACCGGGAGTAGCTGGTACAGGCGTTTCCGCAATCCGCTGCGCAGAAGTCCTGAGTCTGCCGGGACCACTCCTTTCAGACTGATGCCTTGTCAAGCATTCAGACTGATGCCTTGTCGAGGCTTGAAATTGGATTTGTCCGTCATTCCCGCGCAGGCGGGAATCCAGATCGCGGCACTGGATTCCCGCCAGCGCGGGATTGATGAAATCGAGAACCAGTTGACACCGCTTTAGCGTGGTCGTGTCGCTGCGGCACAAGTACGAATCGGGGCGATGTCGGCACCGTTTCCTGCAAAGTCTTTCGGATAGAGTGCGTCTCTTGAATTCCGACCGCCCTTCAATGCCGCACGAAAACGATGCCTCGTCGGAGTGGGTCAAAGACGATTCGCAGCCACACTCGCTCGGCGATACTCGTATCCAGAGCGAGCCCGCGGCAGACCGAAGTTCCGCGAACGCATCATTTACCGCGTCGCCATCTGCGGCGGGCGGAATCGAAAACCGGGTTGGCTCTGCAGGCACAGACCCCGTCGAACGAATCGACCGCTATCGAATTCTGCGGTTGCTCGGACGAGGCGGCTTCGGGGCCGTCTACCTCGCCGAAGACGAAACCCTGCGACGGCAGGTCGCCATCAAAGTGGCGAAGTTTACTGACGGTTCGAGCGTCGCCGAGGCTGAGTTCCTGAAGGAAGCCCGTCAGCTTGCTCAATTGAATCATCCGGGCATCGTCAGTGTGTTCGATATCGGCCACGACTCCGGCCGTTGCTTCCTCGTGGCCGATTTTCTCAGCGGCCAAAGTCTGGCGCAGTGGTTAACGACGCACGAGCCGGAATGGCGGACGTCCGTCGAAATCTGCATTCAGCTTGCCGACGCGATCGCTCACGCCCACTCGCATCGCACCATTCATCGTGATCTGAAACCGGCCAACGTGATCATCGTCGAAGGCACACGCCCGGTGATTGTCGACTTCGGACTTGCCGTCAGCGACGGTCAGCGAGCCGAAGGAAGTCTGCGCGGCGAAATCTCGGGAACACCCGCGTTTATGTCGCCCGAACAGGCGGCCGGGCTGGGGCACAGAATCGACGGCCGCACCGACATCTATTCGCTCGGAGCGATCCTGTACCGCCTGCTGACGGGACGCGAACCGTTTGCTGCCGATTCGGTTGTGGAGCTGCTGCGGCAGGTCATCGAAGACGAACCGCAGCCGCCGCGTCAGGTGGTCCGCAGCATTCCCGCCGAACTGGAACGCGTGTGTCTGAAGGCAATGGAGAAGACGCTGCGGGATCGCTACACGACGGCCGATGACCTGGCCGACGACCTCCGCGCTATACTCGGGTCCGGCCCGCCGGCGTCGCGAGGTGTCACGATTCGGCTGCCGACGGAACAGGAACCGGTCGACCGCCTTCGCGAAACCATCATCGGCCCGCTGTCGCCCCAGGCTGACATTCCGCCGCGTGAATCCGCAACAAAGCGACCAGCCGGCTATGACCCGGCCCGAATCTCCAACAGCGACGGTGGGCCGACCCGTGCGTTGTCTGACGATTCCCGATCTGCATCGTCGCTGGTTCGTCGGGGCGAATCTCAGCGGCGACAGGTGACAATCGTCAACTGCAGTTGTGACGTGTTCGACAACGCGTCGCTGCTGGAAACACTCGACGCGGAAGAGCAGGCCGCGCTGCTGTCAGAGTTTCAGCAGTACTGTGCCGACATCGCTTTGAAATTCGAAGGCACAGTGCTGCAGACCACCGAAGACGGAATCGCCGTCTGCTTTGGCTTTCCCACAGCGTTCGAAGACGCCGTCCGCCGCGCGATCCGCATGGGGCTGGCAGTCCGCGATCGAATGGCTGCATTTACCGGGAACCTTCGAACGGACCAGGAACCTGTTGCGGCTCGCGTGGCCGTTCACACCGATTACGCCATTGCCAGGGTCGACGCTGAAAACCACGACGAGACCACGTCGGTATCCATCATGGGGTCAGTTCGCAACGTCGCCAGCCGGCTGCTGGACTTCGTGCAACCGGGCTGCGTTGTCATGTCGAATCCCAGTTGGCTGCTGTGCCGCAACCGCTTCGACTGCGATTCGCTGGGAAGTCAGCAGGTCCGCGGTCTGCCGAACGCGATAGAACTGCACGAAGTCGTCAGCGAGCTTCGCGGCGGTTCCGGCTTTGACGGTGCCGCCGAACAGGACCTCTCGCCGCTGGTCGGCCGCGACCGCGAAATCGGTCTGCTGCAGGAACGCTGGCAGCAGGCCGTCGAAGGCATGGGACAGGTTGTCCTGATTATCGGCGACGCCGGCCTGGGGAAGTCACGCCTCGTTCATGCGATTAAGCGGCACGTCATCGAATGTTCGGTTGACGGACGTGTGGTGCCCGTCGCCGAATGGCTCGCGTCGTCCCAGCGACAGCACAGCAGTCTGTATCCGGCCGTCGATTATTTCGAGCGGCATCTGGGCTTCGAATACGGCGATTCGCCAAGGTCACGCCTGGAAAAACTCGTCGCGTATCTCGCGGAACTGAATCTCGATGGCGAAGACGAAATCGCTCTGCTTGCCGGGCTGCTGTCAATTCCGCTGGAAGGCCGCTACGCCGAACCGGACCTGACTCCGCAGGCCCGAAAGGAACAGTTGATGGCGCTGCTGCTCGACTGGCTGCGTGAAGTGTCCGATCGACAGCCGCTGCTGTTCATCATCGAAGACCTGCACTGGGTGGACCCGTCCACGCTGGAATTTCTGGAACTGCTCGTCAACCAGGGACTGAATGATCGCATCCTGACGTTGTTCACCTTTCGACCGGAATTCGAAACGCCGTGGGGCAGCCGTGCTCACCAGACCAGCCTCGCGCTGAATCGACTGACGAAACAGCAGTTGCAGCAACTGGTGCAGTCGCGGGCCGGGCGAGCCTTTCCCGCCGGCGTCGTCGATCGGATCATGCAGCGCACAGACGGCGTGCCGCTGTTCGTCGAGGAATTCACCCGTGTGCTGATGGAAGCCGATGCTCCGTCGTCAGAAGATTCCTCGCTCTCACCAATAGACGCGCTGCGGCAGATCCCGGCTTCACTTCATGACATGCTGATGGCGCGGCTGGATCGGATCGCCGGCGATATCGAAGTGATGCAACTGGGAGCCGTTATCGGGCGAGTCTTTACGCTCAGCCTCCTGAAGGCGGCGTCCGGAATCGACAACGCTGAACTGCAGCGTGAACTGCAGAAACTGGCGGACGCTGAACTGCTGTTCGTTCAGGGGCGCGGTGCCAGGACGCGATACAGTTTCAAACACGCGCTGATTCAGGATGCCGCGTACGACTCGATGGTTAAAGCAAAACGCCAGGAACTTCATCGCCGCCTGGCTTGTGCCATTGAATCGTCGTTCCCCGACACATGTGTTGCTGAACCGGAGGTGCTCGCCCGACATTTCGCCGAAGCCGGTGACTTCGAGAAGGCCTGGTTCTACTGGAATCGCGCGGGCGAACGGTCGCTGCAGCGATATGCCTATCGGGAGGCCATCGAACAAATTCGCGGCGCGCTGCTGGCGCTGGAAGGGCTGCCGGATTCTCGTGACAACAGGTTCCGGAAGATCGAACTGCATATCAGTCTGGGCGTGCCGCTGCAGTCGCTGGAAGGCTATAGCGCGAAGTCCGTTGAGGAAAACTACGCGCGAGCCTATGAACTATGCCAGGAAGTTCAGCTTCCCGTGCAGTTCATTCCGGTCCTCTACGGCCTGTTTCGCTTCTACATGCTGAAAGCCAGACACGACAAAGCCGGGGAACTGGGCCGACAGCTTGTCGAACTCGCCAGCGAGGCCGGGGAAGATGATTATTCCCTGTTCGCCCATCGGGCAATGGCCGGCCCGATGTTCTACCAGGCTCAATACGAATCGGCGCTGCCGCATTTGAACACAGCGCTGTCCATCCCCGCCACCGAACAACTTCGCATCCGCGGCCGACGCTATGACGTTGTTGATCCGTGGGTCAATGCCGGAAGCTACAAATCCTGGGTGCTGTGGATGACCGGCTACGCGGATCAGGCTCACCAGGAAAGCCAGCGAGCCATCGCGACTGCTGAATCACTCAACCATCCATTCAGCCTGGCACTGGCACTCAGCTTCGCTGCGTGGCTGCATCAGTTCGAAGAAGATGTTGATGCCACGCTGGCTGCCGCCCTGCGCGCTCAGGCGATTTCCAATGAGCAGGGATTTCAGTTCTGGACCGGCTGGCATGAAGTCATGATTGGCTGGGCTCGCGGAATCGACGGAAAGCAGGAGTCCGCGATTGATGACATCCGCCGGGGGCTGGCTGACTGGCGAGCCCAGGGTTCTGAACTCGGTTCGGCCTACTTCACCAGGCTGCTGGCCGACGTCGCGACGGCGCACGGACGACGCGATGAGGCACACCAGGCGCTGGACGAAGCGGACCGACTCAGCAACACAACGGGCGAGCGGTTCTCCCTGCCCGAACAGTTTGGCCTGCGCGGTGAACTCGCACTGCTCGAAAAGGACCCGGCCAGCGCCGAACAACACTTCCGCCGCGCGATCGAGATTGCCCAAAAGCAGTCGTCTCGCTATTTCGAACTGCGATCCACGGTGCGGCTAAGCCGCCTGCTGAAATCCTGCGGACGCGCCGAGGAAGCCGTCAGCATGCTGACCAGCTCGCGAGCATGGTTCACCGAGGGTCTGACATCCCGCGACATCATGCAGGCTGACAGACTGCTGGTCGAACTGCGCGGGAAATAACGATGCAGAAGTCCGGTGGTCGTAGTCGCGTCCCGCCGAGACGCGACCTGCTGCCGGCCTGCGGTCGTTGAACGGCCTGACGTGCCGACACACGACGTTCGCGCGACACCGTCATTCCCGCTCAGTGCAGAGCAAAATCGCTGAGCACCTTTCTCAGCCCCCTTCTTTGGATCGCGTTTAGCGTGACGGTGCCGAAGCGTGACACTGCCGAAGCGTGACACTGCCGTAGCCTGACACTGCCGTAGAAGGATCGCACGGGGGCGAACGGTTCTACCCGGCCAGGATTTCGTTCACGACACGTCCATGCACGTCGGTCAGTCGGTAGTCTCGACCGCCGAAGCGATACGTCAGGCGTTCGTGGTCAAATCCCATCTGATGCAGAATCGTTGCGTGCAGATCGTGGACGTGAACGATGTCCTGCACCGCATGCCAGCCGAATTCATCGGTGGCTCCGTGAGCCATGCCGCCTCGAATACCGCCACCCGCCAGCCACATCGAAAAGCCAAACGGATGGTGTTCGCGGCCGTTGTTTCCTTCGGCAGTGGGCGTACGTCCGAATTCTCCGCCCCACAGCACCAGCGTGTCTTCCAGCAGTCCCCGCGACTTCAAATCGGTCAGCAGCGCGGCAATTGGCCTGTCGACCGCAAGGCACCGCTGCGGCAGTGTTTCGCGCAGGCCGCTGTGATGATCCCAGGCATTGTTGTGTGGTGCGTCGAACAGTTGCACGAATCTCACACCGCGTTCGACAAGGCGTCGCGCGAGCAGGCATTGCTTTCCGAATGCCTCGGTTTCCGGTCTGTCGGTGCCGTACAACCTGTGGACCGCTTCGCTTTCCCGGGAAATGTCAAACGCTTCCGGTGCTTTCGTCTGCATACGAAAAGCCAGCTCGAAGGAAGCGATGCGGGCATCGAGCTGACTGTCGCCGCTTCGGTCCTGCTTGTGGAGTTCATTCAGACGGCGCAACGCATCCAGCTTGTCCCGCTGGCGGTGCAGATCACGTGACGGATCGCCGAGGTTCGCGATTGGGTTGGCAAGGTCGCGGACGAGCGTGCCCTGGTAGGCACTCGGCAGAAAGCTGGACGCCCATAGCTGTGCTCCCTGAAAAACGGCCGCCGGACTGACCACCACGAAGCCCGGCAGATCCTGATTTTCGGTGCCCAGCCCGTAGGTCAGCCACGATCCCATGCTCGGACGTGAAAACGCCTGCTCCCCGGTACACATCTGCAACGCCGCACCGGTGTGATTGATGTTGTCCGCAACCATCGAACGAATGACGCACACATCGTCGATCCGCGACGAAAGTTGCGGCAGCAGTTCACTGACGGACACTCCGGACTCACCGTGCCGCGAGAACTTCCAGGGCGATGCGAGCAGGTTTCCCGTTTTGGTGCGTTCGAGCCTGGGCTTTTCGAACGGCAGGGGTTTTCCGTTGTCGACAGCCAGTCGAGGCTTTTCGTCCAGCAGGTCCACGTGCGACGGGCCGCCGGGCATGTACAGGAAAATGATGCGTTTCGCTTTGGGCGTGTGATGGGGTGAACGAACGGCATACGGCTGAGAAGCCCGATCCGGTTCACTCGCCGCCAGCATATCCGCCAGCGCGAGCATCCCGAACCCGCAGGCGGTGTTCGCAAGCAGTTGTCGTCGTGTCACGGTTGCTGCTGCGGGCATGACGGCGTCGTTTCGGTGTGTGTCGTTCATCGCGTTTGCTCTCCCCCGGAAGCCGCAGCGAGAAACTCAGTCGATGTAGATAAACTCGTTACTGCACAGCAGGACGTGGGCCAGATCGTTCAGATTGGACTGAGTCAGCAGTTGGCGGGCGATCGTCAATTCGTCGTCCGTCGCCTGCCGACAAAACAACAAACGCCAGGCGCGCTGAATGCGGGCATCGTCAACATTCGGCGCGTTGTCAGGAATGTCGCGGATCAATCGCTCGGCAAGATGCCTGGCCTGGTCCCGTGTGAAGTCGTGATTGAGCAGGAACAGTGACTGCGGGGCGACGGTGCTGACGTCGCGTTTTGCCACGGATGCGTCAGGATTGGCCGCGTCGAACAGCATCGCGAAGTTGCTGCGATCCCAGCGTGCCGTCTGGACATACAAAGAGCGTCGAGGTGTCGTCAGGTCGTTTCCCGCCGGTCCGCCGGTTGCCGGATCGAGTCTGCCGTTCACGGCCAGCATCGCATCCCGAATGGCCTCAGCTTCAAGGCGGCGGCCAGTGAAGCGACTGAGCCATCGGTTTTCAGGGTCGCTGTGCGGCGAGTCTGTTTGGTCCGGACGTGTTCTCGCCTGCCGAAACGTCGCCGACAGAACGATGCGCCGATGCAGTTTCTTCAGAGACCAGCCGTCCGCGACAAATCGGGCGGCGAGCCAGTCCAGCAGCGCCGGATGAGACGGCGGTTCGGACAACAGGCCGAAATTGTTCGGTGTGCGGACGAGGCCCTCGCCGAAATGCCATTGCCAGACGCGATTGACGATGACTCGCGCAGTCAGCGGGTTATCCTTTGAGGCAACCCACGCCGCCAGTTCACGACGCCCGCTGCCCTCAGTGACGGGCGACCGCGTGTGGCTTGCGAAAAACGACGGCATCTGCCGAGGAACGACGTCTCCCAGCCGCGTGTAGCTGCCGCGGATGTGAATCGGGACGTCCTGAATGCCGGGGAAGAGTCCGCCGGGAACGCCTCCTTCGCTGACCGCCAGTGCCACGGGAGGTTCCGGTGGCAGCGTTGACTGAAGCTGGTCTCGCTGTTCGACGAGTGCAACCCGCGCGGGATCGTCCGGCGGCGGCACAGGCGATTGCTTGTCCAGTTCCGCGAGCTTCGCTTTCACTTCGGCGAGTTGCCTGGCGTGCTGGTCGTGTTTCTCAACGACGTCCTGAGGAACCAGAGCGCGGCGCTGCAGCGTGATTTCACCGCCCTTCGTCCCCAGTTCCTGCAGCATACGCGTGCTGTAGAAGATTCCTGCCAAAGCGTAGTAGTCGGCCTGCGCCACCGGATCGAACTTGTGATCGTGGCATCGAGCGCATCCCAGCGTCAGCCCCAGAAACGATTTGCCAATCGTGTCGATCTGATCGTCGACCATGTCGCTGACCATCTTCTCCTTGTCGGCGTCGCCGCGGTCCCAGGCTCCGTTGACAAGGAATGTTGTGGCCACCAGCCCGTCGGCGTATGGCTCGCGTCCGTCCGGCGCAGGAAGCAGATCACCCGCAATCTGATGAGTGATGAACTGATCAAACGGCAGATCGTTATTGAATGAGTCCACGACCCAGTCGCGGTATCGCCAGGCTTCCAGTGGCTCGCAGACGGGATTCCGGGCATTCGGATCGCCATCGTGATAGTCCGCATAACGCACGACGTCGAGCCAGTGGCGTGCCATGCGCTGACCATGTGCGGGCGAATCCAGCAGGCGATCCACCACGCGTTCGCAGGCGTGATCGGAGTCATCCGCGACGAAGGCGTCCAGCTCGTCCGGAGTCGGCGGCAGCCCTGTCAGGTCGAACGTCACTCGGCGCAGCCACACCGGTCGCTCGGCCGGCAGTCCCGGTGCAAGGCCGCGGGCTTCCAGTTCTGCCAGAACGAACTGATCCAGTTCGCCGCGCGGCCACTCGCGGTTGTTTACCGTCGGCGGCTGAACATCGCGGACCGGCTGAAACGCCCACCAGGTCCGCTGCTGAGGAGTCACGGCGAACCCGGCTTTTCGGGAAGCATCGTCGTTCGCGTTCGGTGGCGGTGAACCCGGCCACGGGGCTCCCATCGCCACCCAGCGCTTGAGCTTGTCGATATCCGTCACAGACAGTTTTTCTGTCGGCGGCATCTTTAGCTCATCAAGGTAGCTCACCGCCTGGATGAGCAGACTGTCGTCCGGTTTGCCCGGAACGACGGCCGGCCCGGATTCTCCGCCGCGCACGATGAACTCGCGCGAGTCCAGGCGAAGGCCGCCTTCCTGCTGTTCGCCATGGCACGACTGGCAGTGTTCGGCGAGCAGCGGCCGGATCTGCTTTTCGAAAAACTCGGCCCCCGCCGAATCGTCCCCACGGACGCGAGCCGATGCGGCAGCGACGAACAGCGACGTGAACAACAGCAGGCCGGCCACCGACGGCCGGGCAGTCGACCGCCCGGCGAGACGGTGCAGACGACGGCAACGCATTACGCGTACTCGCGATTCTTGACAAGACCCGGATACGGAATCGGAAACTTGCCGTCGGCTTTTGCCGGCAGCGGCGATGGTGCATCCAGGTTCAGGCTTTCGATGCCCGGCGCGAATTCGTGTTCGCAGTTCATCATCTGGTCGAGCGTAATGACCTGGCCGGTATGAGCCGCCATGCGTCCCATTGAGGTAACGACACTGGCCATGGCTCCGCGTTCGAGTTCGTTGTATTCCTGATCATCACGGATCGCAGCGATCAGATGCTTCCATTCATCAACGTACGGATTGTTCTTTTCCGGCTGCGGGAATTCCCATGCCAGGTTGTTTTTGTCTTCATTGTGACCGCGGTAGATGCGAGCCCGCGACGGCCAGTGCGACTGCGATGAAATCACGGCCAGTCCTTTTGTCCCGTGAGCGTAGCTGGCGAATTCGGAATGGCAACCGGGCATCGTGCGGCCGTTGACGAACAGCTTGGTGCCATCGTCGAACGTGTATTCGATCGAATACGTATCGAAGTTCTGATCGATCATGTCATCGCGGTAGTGTCGGCCTCCGGAGGCCTTGGCTTCGACGGGCCACGCGTTCTTCATCCAGCAGGATTCGTCGATGTTGTGAATCAGAAAGTCACTGACGGCTCCACCGCTGAGCCACAGGAAGCCGTGGAAGTTCTTGATCTGGTACTGCAGTTCGCTTTTTTCGTCCGCGGGCATCGGCGGACACGCGGCAGAACCGGTCGGCCCGGCCATCCGGTACGCTCGCAGCATCGTCACGTCGCCGATTTCGCCGTTCTGGATGCGGTCGAACAGTTCGCGGCGAGCTTCGCAGTGCCGACACATCAGGCCAACGGCGACCTTCAGGTTCTTCTCCTTTGCCTTTTCATTCAGGGCCAGGATGCGTTTTGTTCCCGGGCCGTCGACGGTGACCGGTTTTTCCATAAAAACATTCAGGCCCTTTTCGATGGCGTAGGTGAAATGCACCCAGCGGAATGCCGGCGGAGTCGTGAGAATCACGATGTCACCGGGATTCAGACAGTCCATCGCCTTCCTGTACCCATCGAAGCCGATGAAGCGGCGGTCTTCGGGGACGTCGACGGTGCCTTTTTCGCCGAATTCCTTGTTGATGTTTCCGAAGCTGTTCCCCAGGTTCTTCTCAAAGACGTCGGCCATCGCCACAAGTTTCAACGGCCCGTTATCGACAGTCAGCGCATTGGAAGCTGCTCCCGTGCCACGACCACCGCAGCCGACAAGAGCCAGTTGCAGCTGGTTGTCTTCTGCCGCGAAGGCTCCGGGTACAGCTCGGGCCAGCAGTGTAGTCGCGGCCGCGGCCGTGCCGGTTGTCGTGAGGAAGCGGCGGCGGGAAGATGCTGCGGGATTTGGCGTCGTCATGGCGGGATGCTCCGGTTCAGGATTGGTGGATGATTGTTGAACTCGCTGCGACTGAGCGAACTGGCCGTCGCCTTGAGTCAGGCAGATGAAGGTGAAAATGAAGGTGAAGGTGACGATAGAAGATAATGATGAAGACCAGGAGTCGTGCGTCTGCACGAGTCAACGCTGCTACGTTTTAACGCTGCTACGTTTCGTTGTCGGGATCGAGCTGCACGGGATCTGTTTTGTCCCACTTGGCGGCTTTCTCTTTGTCCGACGGTTCAACCAGCGGCCGGACGACTCGAAAGCCGACTCCCAGCGCGTCGGTATGATACCAGATGCTTTGCGGAATCTGCGGGTCCTGTTCCTTCCAGCTTTCGTCTGAACCTTCACGAGCCGCACTGCGCAGCATGTCGGGTTCGTCATCCCAGCCGCCACCGCGAACGACTCGCGGGTACAGAGTCACGGGAATTGCCAGCGGGTTCCTTACTTCGCCGGTTCGCTGGCTGTAGATATCCGCAACGTACTGGTCCAGCACCCATTCGGCAACACCGCCGTGCATGTCATACAGCCCCCACGGATTGGGTTTCTTCTGGCCGACTTCGTGATACGTGCCGTCGCTGTTTCCGGCGTACCATGCGTATTCGTCCAGAGCAGCCGGGTCATCGCCGAACGACCAGGCCGTCGTTGTCCCGGCTCGACAGGCGTATTCCCATTCGGCTTCGGTCGGCAGACGATAATAGTGGCCGGTCTTGGCACTCAGCCATTTGCAGTACATGCGCGCGGCGTGCTGAGTCATGCAGATCGCAGGATTCTGCAGCTTGCCCATTCCGAAACTCATGTCGGTGTACGGCGGCGTTGGCCGAGTCACCACGTCGGCGACATTGTCGCGTTCGGTCGCGGGCAGACCGAAAATCTGCCGACGAGCGATGTCGATGTTTTCGCCCCAGATTTCGTACTGGTTCCAGGTGATTTCGTGCTTACCCATCCAGAACGGATCGATCTGAATGGTGTGCTGCGGGCCTTCGTCGTCCTTGCGATCCGCTTCGTTGTCCGGGCTGCCGATCGTGAAGGTCCCGCCGGGAATGGGCACCATGTCGATCGCGGCCTCAGTCTGTTCAATGACTTCGGTATACGGCTTCATTTGCTCTTCGGTTGTCGCAACCGAATCCGCCACAGCAGTCCTGTCGTCAGCGACAACGGAACGCATGGAAAGCCGGCTGGCTGAGACGACCCCCAGCAGAACGACTGCGGCAGACAATACAATCGGAAGACGAACAACCGCGATCACCAGGCACCTCGGGAAAACTCGGAAAGCAGGCGGGAACAACAACAGGCGGGACAGAAATCCTACCGACTGCCCCCAGCAAAGTCGCTGTTGGTGTGCGGATTTTTCGCCCGCCGTCATTCCCGCGCAGAGTCCTGCCCGCGCGAAGGCGGGGGCGGGAATCCAGCGCAAGCCGTCATTCCCACACCACCGTCATTCCCACACCACCGTCATTCCCACACCACCGTCATTCCCACACCACCGT
>CAZHET010000134.1:0-13426 GCA_964531585.1 uncultured Planctomycetaceae bacterium
ACATCTCGCCCGAGTCGGCTCCATTCAAGGACAGGGAAACGGGAACTCGCTGGACGATTGCCGGTCGCGCGGTTGACGGTCCGCTGCGCGGTAAGGAACTGTCATGGGTGAGCGGCATTCAGTGTCGCTGGTACGCATGGTCCGCCGAATATCCGGAGACTGAAGTTCATGAGTATCCCAAATAGGTTTCCGCCCGTGGTGCAGGCCGTTGCCGCCTGCGTCATTTCGATCATCGCGTCGATCAGTCACGCCGACGAACCCGCAACCGCGCCGCAGCCGGCAGCGTTCCGTGGCGCGCTGCTGACCGCCGGAGATGTGACTGAGCAGCGGATCGAACAGCTTCGCACAGATGGAATGACGGCCGTCGTGCTGTCGCTGTCGGGAGCGTCGCCGGACGTGACTCCCGGCGAACGCGACGCCGTGGCGGCGATCATCGGGGCAGACTTCGATCTTTACTACTGGATCGAAGTCGCTCGATGCCCGGCTCTGGCGGACGCTCATCCCGAATGGATGGCAAGTCTGCAGGGCCACGACGAATGGAGCCGGCTGTTTCCCAACGCTCCCCGCCCCGCCGCGGACGAAGTCGTGAAGACGTATCCGTGGGTGCCCGTGCTGTCGCAGGAAACGTTCGACGCTCAGTTGCACCGAGTGACTCAACTGCTGTCCAACCGGACGGCGGCGAAAGGCGTGTTTCTGAATGATCTGCAGGGAGCCCCATCAGCGTGCGGCTGCGGTCATCCGTTGTGCCGATGGACCAGCGACTACGGCAAGCGGCGCACGACAGTGCCTCTGGCACCCGATGCGGCAGCGCTGTTTCTGAAGGCTGTGCAGCAGGAATTCCCGGACAGCGAAGTCATTCCTGTCTGGGCGACGGAATGCGAGAAGCACGACGGTGCCGCTGACGGTCTGTGTGCGGGCGTCGCGTGTTTCGACGGCATTTGCTGGAAAGCGTGGACCGAACAACTGGAACCGGTTGCGAAAGTGAGTCCGCGCGTGGGTGTGCTGACGCTGTACCGCGAATTTCAGCGGGATCTTCCTGTGTACGGAGACGAAGCGGGCTGGGTTCGTCACGCGGTCGAGTCATTCGAGACCATGCCGCGACGTCAGGGAGCCGCAGGTTTAGCAGCGTCACGTCTGGTCACCGTTCTGCAGGGGTGGGACGTTGACGAGTCTCAGGTCGCCGCGCAGATTCGGGCTTCTCAGGACGCAAACGTCGCGGGCTTCATCGTCGCGTATGCGCGGATCGATCAAAGCTGGCAGCCGCGGTTGATGAAGTGGCAGCGGTGACGGTGTGCTGAATTGCGGCCAGTGCGGACGCGTTTCGTTAGTCTGCGGGCAGCAGGTCGGAATCGCTGAGCGCCCGGACGTCGCTGCGGCTGGGCGGACCGGTCACGGCACTGTCGGTGATGATCGGCACCATTTCCGTCGCGCCTTCCTGAATACTGCCGGCTGAAAGCTGCGGGTCCGGGCCCAGATGCACCCGGTAGGCCGCGCCGGAAAACGAGATCTGATCTCCCGGCAGCAGCGCACCGCGCAGAACTCTCTGGCCGTTCACGCGAGTTCCGTTGGTGCTGCCAAGGTCGCGCATGTAGATCAGGCCGTCTGTCTTCACCAGAATGCAGTGCAGCTTTGACACGCTGGTATGTTCCAGTGTCAGGTCGCACAGCCGTACGCTGCGACCGACCAGCGTGACCGGTTTGGTCAGCGTGATCGGCGGGCCACCTTTCACAGGGATCAACTGTGCCAGCATTGTCAGGACTTTGCACGGGCGATGAGTTCAGACGTGGCGAACGGCGCGCATGCGCTGTCACGAGCACCGAACGCTCTGTCCCTGAATTCGTGACTTCGACCGCGGCTTATTAACCAGTCTTGGAGTGAATTGTCCGGAATGTCAAGTTGTGCGTGTCGCTGAAGTGAGTTTACCGCCGGATTCGGCTGTGCGGCGTGTTGTTGTGGTTGCCCCGGCTGGCTTCTTCGCTGCACGTGATGCGACCGTCACGACCCGCCGACCGCCGTTTGCGGGACACGGCTCACAGCCCCAGGGGACAGCTTCGGTCATTGTGTCCGATTGCCCGCTGTGTCAAAATGTCGCTTGTTGGATCGCCTTTTTCGTTTCGCGTCGCGAGGCGGATCTTATCGGATCCGTCTGCCGATCACTGTGTGCCGCAGGATGTACCGGCCGCGCGAGTGGCTCACGTCCGAGCTTCGGTTTCTTAACATGCCCAAACGTCAGATAGGCCCGTTCATTCTTGAACGACAGATTGGCGTGGGCGGCATGGGCGTCGTGTATCTGGCCACGTATCCGAAGACGGGCAAGAAGGTCGCCGTCAAGATTCTTTCGCCGGCCCTGACGGCCGATCAGAAACTACTCAGCCGCTTCGAACGCGAAATCGACATTCTCAAGCGGCTGAACAGTCCGAACATCGTCAAGTACTACGGCGGCGGGACGGAGAACCAGCAGCGTTACTACGCGATGCAGTACATCGACGGCGGATCGCTGCAGGATGTTCTGAAGAAACGCGGCAAGCTGTCGTGGGAACAGGCCATTCACGTCGGACGTCAGGTCTGCACAGCGCTCGAGCACGCTCACAACGCCGGCATCATTCACCGCGACCTGAAGCCCGGCAACCTGTTTCTGACCCGCAAGGGCCGACTGATGCTGGGCGATTTCGGCATCGCTCGCGACACGGAAGCAACCGCTCTGACGGCCGCCGGAAAAACCGTCGGCACTTACGCCTACATGGCTCCGGAACAGATTCAGGGCGGCCACCCGATTTCTCGCAAGACCGACATCTACGCTTTGGGCTGTCTGCTGTTCGAGGTGCTGACGGGGGAAACACCGTTCGTCGGCAGCAACGCCGCGGAGATGCTGCTGCAGCACCTGAATGATGATCCGCCAAACGTGTCTGAAAAGGCCATCGACTGCCCGATCTGGCTGGATCAACTCATCGATGAAATGTTGCAGAAGAATCCCGACGACCGACCGTTCGACGCGCTGGCCGTGCACACCCGCCTGGGCGAAATCCGCGACAGGATCGCTCAGGGCAACAGTGTCGCCGCAAACACCACCGTCGGAGGCAGCAGCAAGACGAAATCCGCCGAAAAGGATCTTCGCAAGGTCCTGCGCAAGAAGAAAAAGAAGAAGAAAGCCGGTGGGCCGATTCACGAACAGACCTGGTTTCTTGCCGCCTGCCTGATTGCTCTGCTGACCGGCACTGTCTGGCTGCTGTGGCCTGCCAGTGAAAACAAACTGTTTCAGGAGGTCCAGGCCGCCATGACCAGCGGCGACGAGATTGCTCAGCGAGCCGCCCTGGACGGACCGATTGCCGAGTACCTTGAGCGGTTTCCCGATGGCCCGCACGTCGGGGATATCAAGATCTGGGCCGACGAAATCCAGGTCGACAAGCTGGAAGCTCAGATGGAGAAGAAAGCAAAAGGATTTGGTGAGCCGGAAAACGAATACGAACGCCGCTACATCGCCGCCTTTGAAAGCGAACGCGCCCCGACCGTCAACCCGCTGGTCGCCATTCAGCAGTACCGCCAGTTCGTCCGCGATCACAAAGTCCCGGCAGGAACATCAATACCCGATGACCTGCGGCGGTTCGTCCTGCTGTTTGACCGCCGAGTGGAGAATGCCCGCGAAAAGCTGATGGCGGACAACCGTCGCCAGCAGATCTTCATCGCGCGCATGCAGGCGGCCGAAGATCTGCTGGCGCAGGGCAAGGCGGACGAAGCGGACCAGATCTGGGCATTCGTCAAAGAATTCTTCCGCGACGCACAGGACGAATCCGTGCGCGCGTTTCGGGAATATGCCGACCTCCGACTGGACCGAGTGGCAGTTCCGATTCCCGGCGAAGCACCGCAACCAGGCGAATGATCCGGCAGCGCATTCCCGTTTTTGGGCCGACACCGCGCGAATCCCGGCGGCGCTGCGGCAACCGGGTCATTTTCGTTGTGACTGGACAATGGCTGCCCTAGACTCCGCGACTTCGTTCACAGGCACCCGAAGAGTCTCCCCGTCACAATCCGGCATCAGGCAGGTCAAACACAACCATGGCGAACTTTTTCTTCACCAGCGAATCCGTGAGCATGGGGCACCCGGACAAAGTCTCCGATCAGGTGTCGGACGGAATTCTGGACGCGCTGCTGGCACAGGATCCGTTGTCCCGCGTGGCCTGCGAAACGCTGTGTACGACGGACCTTGTCGTGCTCTCCGGAGAAATCACGACCACCGCGAAAATTGACTACGTGGAAGTTACTCGCCAGGTGATTCGGGAGATCGGTTACGTTGGCAACGACATTGGTTTTGACGCAGACAGTTGCAAGGTCTTCAACGCTCTGCACAGTCAAAGTCAGGATATTGCTCAGGGTGTCGACCGTGACGGAGCCGGCGACCAGGGCCTGATGTTCGGCTATGCCTGCAATCAGACGCAGGAACTTATGCCGCTGCCGATCGCCCTGTCGCATCGCATCATTAACCTGCTGGCAGAAAAACGCCAGAAGGGCGAGGTCAACTGGCTGCGTCCCGACAGCAAGTCTCAGGTGACGGTCGAATACGACGGATCGAAGGCGGTTCGCATCGACGCCGTGGTGGTCTCGACACAGCATTCCGAAGAGGTGTCTCAGCAGGACATCAGCGACTACGTCATCAACAAAGTCGTGAAGGAAGCGGTCCCTGCGGAACTTCTGGACAGCAACACAAAGTACCACATCAACCCCACCGGACGCTTCGTCATCGGCGGACCACACGGCGACACGGGCCTGACGGGTCGCAAGATCATCGTCGACACATACGGCGGCTGGGGTCGCCACGGCGGCGGAGCGTTCTCCGGAAAGGATCCGACAAAGGTCGACCGCTCGGCTGCCTACATGGGCCGCTACGTTGCCAAGAATATCGTCGCCGCCGGGCTGGCATCCGAATGCGAAGTCCAGCTTGCTTATGCAATCGGCGTGGCGGATCCGGTCAGCGTACGAGTCGACACGTTCGGTTCGGCTACGGTTCCGGAAGGCAAGATCGTGGCTGCGGTTCGCGACATCTTCCCGCTGAATCCGAAGGGCATCATCGAACACCTCGGCCTGCGTCGCCCGATCTTCCGCCACACGGCTCACGGAGGCCACTTCGGTCGCAGCGAAAAGGACTTCACCTGGGAAGCCACCGACAAGGCCGACGACCTGAAAAAGGCAGTCGGCTGATTGAATCGCCGGCGGAACGTTGAATCCCCGCTACTGCCTTCTCCACCTTCCCGCGCAGCCGTGCCAGCACTTCTCCCTGGCGAAGCCGTCCGGGAGAGGTCGAGCAAGCGGGGCGATGCGAGGGAGCGGGTCGAACGTGCCTACATCGCCGTTGCACCGCAGAGCCGCCAGCGCGTTAGATCCCGCCCCCGAACCTGAGGTGACAACACCGGAAACGGTGACCGATCCGAATTAGGCGCGACACACGTTGATGGGTGATTCAGGCCCAACGGGCCGGTCGTTCGTCCAGCCTGGGACAACGTCCCAGGAAACGGTTACGAACATGACCAAAGGCCCAACGGGCCGGCAGTTCGAATCGACACCACGTTGAGGCGTCCGTTCGACAGGTGTGATTCGCCACACCGCTCCGCCGGCAAACCATCTCACGAAGATTTCCTGGGCCATGCCCCAGGCTGGACGAACTGCCGGCCCGTTGGGCCTTTGGCTGCCCGCGCGGCCAATTACCTGGGGCGATGCCCCAGGCTGGGCGAACTGTCGGCCCGTTGGGCCTGAACAGCGGCGGAGCGCGGCTTCGCCGTCGCATGCTGGCGGCCCGTCGATTGTTTGCTCCACCGGGGCAAGAACTGCCGGCCCGTTGGGCCTTGGGCTGCCCGTGCGGCCGATTTCCTGGGGCGATGCCTCAGGCTGGGCGAACTGTCGGCCCGTTGGGCCTGAACTGCGGCGGAGCGCGGCTTCGCTGTCGCTTGCTGGCGGCCCGTCTATTGTTCGCTCCGCCGGGGCAAGCGAGGTGGAAGGGGCGACATTCGGTTGACGCTGCGAAGCGCAACCGTCAGCTTGTAGAATCACTGGCACTGAATGATTCGCGTTCCCAATCGATGGCGAAGCTCATGTCCGATATCAGCGTGCTGTTACAACGCGTCAAGCAAGGTCGCGACGAAGAGGCCAGCCGGAAATTGTGGGAGACCTATTTCGAAAAGATGGCGGCAGTCGCACGGCGGAATCTCGGGTCACTGCCGAAGCGTGTGGCGGATGAAGAAGATGTGGCGGCCAGTGCGATGCACAGCTTTTTCAAAGCGGCGGAAGGCGGTCGTCTGCAGGATCTTCAGAATCGCGATGAATTGTGGAAACTGCTGATCACGATCGTGATTCGAAAGGCCAATCGGCACAAGGAACGAGCGACCGCTCAAAAACGGGGCGGCGGCATGGTCCGCGGTGAGTCAGTGTTTGCCGCGCCGGACAACGGCAAGTCCCCCGGTCTGGCCGGTTTTCCGGACGAAGCGTTTTTTTCTGACCTGTCGTCCGAATGCAGTCATCTGCTGAGTCTGCTGGACGACGACACGCTGCGACGGATCGCGCTGTTGAAGCTGGAGGGCTATACGATCGATGAAATCGCTGTTCGGATGAACGTGGCCCGCAGCACCATCAAACGCAAGCTGGATCGAATTCGCGAATGCTGGCGGGACAGCACTTCCGATGCCTGACTGCGACTCCAAACATTTTGCGGGAACATGCCTTGTGAGCGACGCAGCCGCACCCGTGAGAACAGGCCATGTCTGCGAATCGCGACATTGATCAAATCTGCGACGACTTTGAGTCGCGTTGGCAGGCTGTTCACGTGCCAGACGTGGCCGACTTTCTGCCACGCGTGAGCGCGGAGCATCGCGCGAAGCTGCTGGCCGGGTTGATTCCTCTGGACATCGAGTACCGTCGAAAGCTTGGCCTCACGATTTCTCCGAGTGCCTACGCAGCGTTTGGACCGGCGGCTGTCGAGATTGCCGAACTGGAGCTGTTCCCCCCGACGATGCCTGTGCCGTCAGGAAACGGTGACCAACAGTTTGAGTGTGCGGCGACGCTGGCGGGCGACGCCAGCGGTTCCGATCCTGATCCTGCGGCAGCCAACCGGACGGGCTGGATTGGTGCCTATTATCTGCTGCAGCGAATCGGCCGTGGCGGAATGGGAGACGTCTATCTCGCGGAGCAGACAGACCCCGTGCGTCGCCGCGTCGCCCTGAAGTTGATCCGTGCCGGAATGGATAGTCGCGAGGTGATCGCCAGGTTCCAGGCAGAGCGACAGGCGCTAGCGCTGATGGATCATCCGAACATCGCAAAGGTCCTGGACGCCGGAAGCACAGCGAACGGGCAGCCGTATTTTGTGATGGAGCTTGTGGATGGAGTTCCCATCACAACGTACTGCGATGATGCCCGGCTCGGTTTGCGTGCGAGGCTGGAGCTTTTCGTTCAGGCTTGCCGTGCCATACAGCATGCTCACCAGAAGGGGATCATTCACCGCGACATCAAGCCGTCGAACCTGCTGGTGTCGGAGCACGATGGATCGCCCGTTGTCAAGGTGATCGATTTTGGCCTGGCAAAAGCTCTGCAACGCACACTGCGGCTCACCGACGATACGCTCTTCACGGCGTTTGGTCAGGTGTTGGGAACACTTCAGTATATGAGTCCGGAACAGGCCGGTCTGAATGCAGAAGACGTGGACACTCGCAGCGATGTCTATTCACTGGGAGTCCTGTTGTATGAGCTGCTGACCGGGAGCACTCCGCTGGAACGTCAGTCTCTGCGGGAAATGGCGATTGACCGGATACTGGCATCCATTCGGGAAGACGAGGTCCAGCGCCCCAGCCGCCGCCTGAGTAGTCTTGGCGATACGGCGACTCCTGTGACGGCTCAAAGGCAGACAGACCCGCGGCGATTGAGTCTGATTCTGAAGGGTGATCTGGACTGGATTGCCATCAGGGCACTGGAGAAGGATCGTCAACGACGCTATTCATCGCCGAACGATCTGGCAGACGATGTGCAGCGGTTCCTCAACAGTGACGCGGTCGTTGCGCGACCTCCGAGCGTTGGCTATCGACTTGGCAAAGTCGCCCGGCGACATCGCGGGCTCCTGGCAACACTCAGCGGCTTCGCGGTGTTGAGCCTGGCGTCGCTGGTCGCCGGCATGTGGCTCCTTGTTCGAGCCTGGAATGCAGAAGAGCTGGCAGGGCTGGCGGAAGACCGGGCAGCGCTGAAGGAACAGCTTGCGGAAGCGAACCAGGCGCGAGCGACCAATCAGGAGTACAACGCCCGGCTTCGAAGCGTCGAACGACAGATCCCCGCGACTGATCCCGGCGCGATCGAAGCCGCGATGCAGGAACTTATGACGGCAGCTTCGATGGCTGCTGACGGCAGAGATGCGTCCGAAATTCGTTCCCTGATCGTCCGCGGTCTGCAGCAGCCAGAGCTGGTGCTGCAATCCGAATTCGCACCCGGCCTGGAAATCTCTTGTGCCGCGTTTAGCCCCGACAGCCGGTTCGTCGCCCTCGGTTACATGCGGGGAGTACCACTGACAGCGGTTGAAGTCTACGAAGTCGTGCCGGGTGGACGATACGGCGTTGGCACACGTCAAAGTCCGCCCAGGAAAGTCGCCGGACTGTATGTCGAATCCGCTCGGGCCAAATGGTGGAGCGTGCTGGGGCAGATGGGGCTCTCGGATACGGAAATCGAAGCGGAAGGTTTTCGGAGCGTTTGCTTCTCACCGGACGGTGCGCAAGTGGCTGCGGCGACACGAAACGGAAGACTGCTCCAGTGGAATCTTGGCGGTTCGGAGCCTGGGGAACCCGTTTTCGACATCGAAACCGGGACTCACGACATTTACAACCTGCTCTATTCTCGAGACGGCATGCGATTATTGAGCATGGACCGTAGGGATCAGCATGTATGCGCGTGGGATGCCGTTTCGGGTGAACTGCTGGAGAAATCCACCTTCACCGGTGACTCGTTTTCTCTGGGCAGCGGCACGCAATTGCTGATTTCCACGTCCGGTGGAATGATCGTTTCCGACACTTCAGATCTTTCGCGAGAACGACTGATTGAGTCCGATCGCCGTAGTGCTCGATTCGTTGCTGCGGACTTCGCTACGGCGACCACGACCGAGACCGACCGGACGGCTGTGCTGAGCGACCCGCTGACCAACGTCGTCTCTGCGGAGCTGGAAAGTTCGGAAACTGCCGTTGCCCTGCGAAAGTTTGGATTCGCTGACGATGGTGCGCTTCTGCTGGCATCCGGTCTGCCTGAAACAGTTCGCATGTGGGATACTGCGTCCGGAAAAATCTGCCAGGAACTTGTCATGAACGGCAGCACGATGCCGACGATCGCAGTCTCGCCCGATGGAAAATGGCTGGTCGCGTCCGGCGATCGTACATCGGCTCTGTACAGCATCCGTCACGGGACAGCTCCGGAATTCATTTCACAACAACTGCAGCAGGCGCTGAAGTGCGCCGGCGTACTGTGCTTCGGGCCGAATGAACTCGCTGCGTTTGACGTGCTGTCAGACGGTCGATTGCTGACGGTCGAATACGGCAGCGGTGATCGTTTTCTGACGCGAACACGGATTGTCGATCCTGACAGCGGCAAGACCCATCAGGCGTGGACCTGCAGTTCAATGAATCTTGGTCGGGAGCAGCGATCGTCCTGGGCGGCCTTTGCTGCCTGCAGTGTCGGTACCGATGGACGAATTCTGACAACGGCAAGAGTTCCCGGCGGTCTGACACAGCATTCTTCTGAAGGTTTCGAGTTGCTAACTGGTTTCGGTCTGGACGCCACTTCTGTCGACGTGACCGCTGAAGACGACGGCACCTTCCAATTCCTGATTCCGGACGGAAGCGAAATCCCGTGGGCCAGTCGTTATCACGCCTATGTGGAACTCTGGTCCCCGCGCGGACTGTCACCGCTGGAAGAAAGCCTCTCGGCTCGCATCACCAGCCGCGAACTCGACCGCACACTGGAACTGCAACAGGCCGACATCAGTTGCCCGGGCTGGCATCTGGTTCAGCTCTTGCCCCTTGATAACAGGGATTTTCAGGACGACACACTGAGTTTGCATCTGAAAAGCAATTCGCCTCATCTTCGACTGGTGCCGTGGTCACCACAGTTCGACCCGTCCGCCGCGGATGACAACACGATTCATATTTCCGCCATCCATGTCTGCCCGCTGCCGGAATCGGACAACCGTCCATTTGTTCTCGGACCGATCGCTGTTCAGGGTGACGGAACATTGCTGTGCGTTCAGGATGAAACCACTCTGCTGAAGCTCGACGCTGCGAATCGAAGCCTCGACCCCTGGCGCGACCTGGCAAATGGATTGGGACCACTAAGAGCCCTTGCCGCGGGCACCGACCTCAGCGTGCTGGGAACGGCCTATGGTCACGTCCATCGCTTCACGGACGTTGAAACGAAGCGAATGAACTTGAAGCGGCAACCGATCGGTGCCGGTGAGTCATCGGACGAGATTACCTCAGTTGCTGTGACTCCGGATGGTCAGGGAGCTGCCGCCGGAAATCGCCGTGGCGAAGTCACACTTTTCGACCCGTCCCGGCAAGACGATTTCGTCGTTGCGACCCTGCGGGATTTCCGGCACCGGGTTACGGCGGTGGCGCTGTCCGCCGACGGCCGGTATCTTGCGTCAGGTTCGTCGGATTCTGAACTGCGAGTTTACCGAACGGGAACCGGTGATCCTGAACTGCTGTTCGCCACGATGCTGCCGGGGAAGCCTCCAGAACAGATTGAGTTCTCGCCATCGGCCGATCGTCTCTATCTCCGCTGCCGCGCTGAACGCGGTATTCGCTACTTCAACCTAAACAGGCTGAATCAGGTGTTCTCGCTCTATGGCGTGCCGGAAGGATCGCATTAGCGGAATGGGCCGTCAGTGCCCTTTCCATCGTATTTCGATGTGTCCCCATCTGGCTGCGCCAGTGCCCTGCACCCCGGAAACCACTGGCACAGCCAGTGGCACACGACTCATCGATTCACGCCGGACGCAGCATTCGTTTGTTGCAGTCGAAGAGCCGCGGTTCTGAACATTCCATCGATCCCGAAGCCCGGCTTTCCAAAAAAGCCGGGCTTCTTCACAATACAAGGCGTCACAAGACCGTTTTCCGATCCGCAGGCACGATGCCATGACCGACTCGCTGACAACATCCCGAGCATCCCGGAACCGCCGTCTGATTGCAGCCACGGTCTGGGGAGCACTCGTGCTGGCCGCGGCAATTCTGTGGAACGGCCGGCAGCTCGATCACATTCGCAGCGTCTCTGCCGAACCGGTCGCCTTTCTGCTGTCAGCGTTCGCAGCATTCGTCAGTGTGTTCGCGTGGATGCTGTTCAACCCCAACCGCCGTGCCGCCAACGAATCGCCGACGCTGTTCCTGGCGGGAGCCGTTACCCTGCTGCCGCCGTGCATCATCGGGTTCTGCCTGATGCCTGCAGATTCGCCGCTGCGAGGCTGGCTGGCGTTTGGGCTGCTGGCAATTGTCGTGATTGCTGTGCTGAGCCCCGTGCCGGAAGAATTCTTCGCCATCCCGCGCCTGCGCAGCACCTACCTGCAGCCGACCCCGGAAATGGAAATCCCCGACTCGTGGATCTCTGTGACGGAAACCAACTGGTTGAAAGATCCGGCCGTCGCGAAAGCCGTTGCCGCAATCCCGCGACCATCGCTGGCTCCCAGCGCCTACAGAGGCCGCGCCGCAGACGAGCTGGATGGCAGCCGCCCTTCGCGTGCCGAACGCCTTGCCGAACAACGCCGCCAGAAGGCAGAACAGCAGAAAACCGAACAGCAGAGAACCGAAAGGCGCCGCGTCGCAGCCGATCGCCCGGTCGAGTCGCAGCCGTCGCGCAGCGCACGACGCGACTCCGAGCCTGTCGAAGTTCCCGCTCGCTCTCGTCGACCGCCCGTTCCTGCGGTGGACGTTCGTCCGACCGATCTGCCACCGCGCGATCTCGACGTGTTCGAGGACGCGAAACCTTTGGATTTCGTACCGCCACAGCACGTCGAAAAACCGGTGCCGCCGGTGCCGCCTGTCCGGCCGCCGGTGCCGCCTGTCCGGCCGCCGGTGCCGCCTGTCCGGCCGGATGAACGGTCAGAGATACCGCTTGCTGCCACTGCGAGAGCCGCCGCACTGCCACTGATCCTGCTGGATGATTTCGAAGACAATCCGGAACCACCTGTTGCACGACAGGCAATCGGATTTCGTTCCGAACCGTTGCCGACGACATCGCGAGTTGAACACGAGGCACACGACGCACTGGCCGCTCCGCAGTTTGAGCGATACAAGGACGAATCGGGCAGCGAGCTGGTCGAAGGGACGATGACCGTGCGTTTTGAACGCGGCCAGAAGCGAGCGAACCTGCACATCCCGTTTTCACCACCACTGGCGGGCGCTCCCGAAGTGGAATGCGAAGCTGTTGGCGACCTGCCCGTGCGTCTGAAGGTGCCCGTGCGTCAGTCGTACGGTCTGCGAATCGAGGCTCGCCGCAGCAACGCGGATGAAGCCGCAGAAACCGAAATCGGATTCGCCGCGATCTACAGCCCGTCGCACCAGGCGGGATAGACCAGCCCGTTTGAGTGCTTTGTCAGCCGCATATCGACGAACCGCACAGGCTTGGCAATTTGCATGCAAGGCCACGATTGCACTTTTCGGATCGCGATGGGAACTGGCGCGAACCGCTGCACGAGCCCGCGTCTCGCTGTTGAAGCCGCGCAACGCTGCCCATCGCGGCTGTCAGATCTCCGCAATCCGGCTGCGCGCGGCGACATCCCAGTCCACTTCGACTCCCAGCCCCGGCCGTGTCGGCAGAGTGGTGAATGGCCCTTTAATCTGCAGCGGGTCATGTACAATGGAAAATTCGTGGTAGGACGGGCCGAGGCAGTCACCGGGTATTGTCTCCACAGCGACGTTCGCCGCGGAAACCACAAAGTGCATCATCGCTGCTGCTGCGACGTCCCATTCCAGATTTGAGCCGATCGTGCAGGGAATGCTGTGCTCTGCGGCGATCGCCGCAAAACGACGAGCTTTCGCGATGCCGCCCTGCTTGCCGGGGTAGAGCGTGACTGCGTCGCAGCATCGGTGGTGGATCAGTTCACCCAACTGAACTTCGTCAAAGCAGCTTTCGTCGGCGAGAATTCTGATGCCCATGTCGTCGCGAAGTCTCTTCAGATTCGTGTAGTCTCCTCGCCGCAGCGGCTGTTCGACCAGAGCAATGTTGCTGTCACGAAGCTGGTGCAAGCAGTCTCGAGCGGCCTCGTCCGACCAGCCGCCGTTGGCGTCGATCGTCAGTTCAATGTCGGAACCGACAGCTTCGCGCACCGCCCGCACACGGGCGACGTCGTCGCTTCCTGTTCCGACTTTGACTTTGATCGTGGTGAACCCGGCCGCCACAAGTTCGCTGGCTCGCGTGGCGGCGACTT
>CAZHET010000135.1:0-13416 GCA_964531585.1 uncultured Planctomycetaceae bacterium
TGAGCCTGCAGTTCCGGAGCTTGCTTCTCCAGCACCGCCGCCGCGACTCCGACGGCCCAGTGGCCGGCGTCTTCGGAAGTCAGACCCACCTGCCAACACGCCCACAGGCCGTGTCGCGCTGTGACGTCATCATCCGGCAGCAGTGCCGCCGCCGACAATTCGAAGCGCAGGTCTTCGTCGTCGACGGACTTCTTCGCAAGCTCGAACTGAGCCGCCTGTCGCACTCTTCGATCCGCATGGCTGAGCAGTTCGAACAGGCGATCCGTCGCCGCTTGCTTCACGCCGCCCGCCAGCAGTTCCGGCACGTTGGCTCCGCCGACTTCGCTGATGTGTTCATCATCCGCGAACCGATACAGCCGGCCCTTGCCCTCGCCGATCCAGCCATTGACCCAGTCCGTCACGTACAAGCTTCCGTCCGGAGCGAAGTCCACATCGGTACACAGAATCGACCAGATGAACTCGTGCGAATCCGTCAGTTCGAACGTCGCTCCCTGCGGCTTCACACTGAAACTGCGGACGCCGCTGTTGCTGGACTGGCCTCGGAAGTCGGCCAGGAAGAAGTGGTTCTTATAGCGTTCGGGCAGACCGAGTCCGGGGTAATACGTCAGACCGGACGGGCCGTCGCTGACGTTGGCAATCGGAGGCACAATGTAGGCTGGCTGCACGGCCGCGGTTTCCTCATCGGCCCGGTACGGATAGAACATCCGTTCGCGAATCCAGGGACCGCGGTCTTCCAGGTACTGATAGTACATCCGCCAGCCGCTGTCGCCGTCCTGCACCACGTACACCCACCGAGCCAGATCGCCTCCATCGGAATTGTTGTCGCCGGTGAACAGATTGCCGTAGTCGTCGAACGCCAGTTCCTGCGGATTGCGAAGTCCGTAGGCGAAGACTTCCAGATTGGTGCCGTCCAGATCGCAGCGAAAGACGGCTCCCGTGTCGACCATCTTCAGCCGGGTCCCTTCCTTCGTGATCACGTTGAAACCTCGGTCGCCGATGCTGAAGTACAGCCGTCCGTCCGGCCCGCGAATCAGCCCGTGCATGTCGTGGCCCCGAAAGGCGACTCGCACGCCGTAGCCGTGATGCAGAGCGTCAGAGTTGTCGGCCTTGCCGTCGCCGTCGGTGTCTTCCAGCATCCACAGTTTGGGAATGCAGGTGTAATAGACCTTGCCGTCAACTTCGAGAACTCCGGCCCCCGTGCCGTCGAGAACGTTATTGAAACCCTGAGCGAACACGGTGTCTTCGTCGAAGGTGCCGTCGCCGTCGGTGTCCTGCAGCAGGCGGATGCGGTCGTGTTCGCGGGCATATTGCTCGACGTCGTGGCCGAGATAGTTTTGGAACATGGCCAGCCGCTCCTCGACCGTTTCCAACTGCAGGTCGTTGTGCAGCCAGTTCATGTGACTGCGATTGTCTTCCACTCCGACTTCCTGCCGAAACGTTTCGCAGACGTAAACTCGGCCGTCATTGGTCACATGAAACACGACAGGATTGGCCAGCATCGGTTCGGCCGCCAGCAGTGATCCCGTCATCCCTTCAGGAATGACGAAGCTCTTGAGCGCCAGTTCCGCGTCGCGGGACGCCTCGGCAACTTTCGGCTGATAGCCTTCCTGAGCCATCGCGTTGCGACACGGGACGAAACTGAAAACGACCAACAGCGCGGCGATGACCGTGCGAGCGGCGTGGCGGGAAGAGCGCGATCGGAAGAACATAAGCGGGCCTGATTTCCGGATGATTAAGACGTCTTGCGAGGGGTCGAATTGTTGCCGCCGCGTCAGGCAAAAGAAACCGTTTTCGCTCGCGCGATGACGCTTGATCCGATAACATGGGCTTCAACCCAGCGAACCGAAACTTCGGAGACGGTCATGAGCATTGCTGAATCAACCAGGGAAACTGAATACCCGGAATCGGACGGTAAACCGATGGGCGAAACCGACCTGCATCGAGACTGGATGATCCGGATTCTGGATATCCTCAAATACCGTTACCGAAACCAGCGCGTTTACGTCGCAAGCGATCTGCTGCTGTACTACGAGAAGGGCGACAAACGCCGGTTCGTGGTGCCCGATGAGTTTGTCGTGCTGGATTCTGATCCGGGACGACGTCGAACATACCTGCTGTGGGAAGAAGGCAAATCGCCGGATGTTGTCTTCGAAGTGACGTCCCGCGGAACTCGCCGGAAGGATCTCGGAAAGAAGTGGCGCATCTATGAGCGGATCGGCGTGAAGGAGTATTTTCTGTACGACCCTTCAGGAGTCGAAATGGAACCGCCGCTGCAGGGGTTTCGGTTGCGAGACGAGGCGTTCGAACGGATTGCGTCTGAAGACGGCAAGCTGCGATGCGAAGTGCTCGGCATCGATCTGCAACTTGATGACGACGAACTGCTGATGACAGACGTTCAATCCGGCCAACCGCTGCTGACCGGTGAAGAGTCCGAGTTTCTTGCGAGAGAATCCGAACGCCAGGACGCGGACGCCCGCATTCGCGAGCTGGAGGCCGAGGTCGAACGGCTGCGGCGTGTGCGGGGCGACGAGTTTTCCTGATGCCGCCGGACTTCACAACATCGCTACCTGATCTGCTGAGCCGAATCTGCAAAGACTCGGTCTTTCCGTACGTCGATGTTGAAGCCGGTGACGCTTCCGGTACAACGCTGGCGTTCCGTTTCACACGCAACAGCGCCCCAGGTCTACCGGCGACCGAACAACTGCACCGGCGATATCTTGCGGCTTCGATCACGAAGCCGATCGTGGCCATGGCGTTTCTGAAACTTGTTGCCGACGGAGAAGTCTCGCTGACCGAACGGATCGGCGACCACCTGCAGGCGTTTCGAATGAAACCGTTTCGGCGCATCACGTTCCGGCATCTGCTGACTCATAGGTCCGGTCTGCCGGACATGCTTCCGGACAATGCCGAACTGAGGGCCGCTCATGCGACGCTGCCGGAGTTCGTGCAGCAGGCATCGCGCGTCGAACCGGAGTTTCCCGCCGGAACCGACTGCCGTTATTCCAGTGTCGGATTTCTGTTGCTCGGGGCAGTGATTGAACAACTTTCAGGGCAGCCTCTCCCCGAGTTTCTTAGCGAGCACTTTTTCGAGCCGCTCGGAATGCAGAACTCCTGGCTCGGACTTCCACTGGACCAGGCGGATGAACTGATGCCGACGGTTCTCGCATCGGACTTGCCCGAATGGCAGCCTGACGCCGACGACTGGGGCTGGAATAGTCGGTACTGGAGAACTCTGGGAGCTCCGTGGGGCGGGCTGATTTCGACGGCAGCGGATCTGGGCCGCTACGCGCGCATGATGCTGCGCCGTGGAACATCCGAAGACGGTACCCGCGTTCTTCCGGCCGCCGTTGTCGCGGCAGCGATGAGCAACCAAACCGCCGCGTGTGCCGAGTTGCCGGAAGTCGCTCGCAGCATCCGGCCGTGGGGATTCGGCTGGCGGCGTCAGTGGCCGGACCGCCAGGCTTCTTTCGGCGACTTCGTTTCGACGGAAACCATCGGCCACTGGGGAGCCACGGGGACCACATTGTGGATCGATCCGGTGGCGAAAACGTACGCGGCGATTCTCACGACGACGCCCTACGAACAAAGCTCATCAGCGATCCAGCGGATTTCCAATGTGATCGCTGCGGCGAATCCCAGTAATCCGTAAGCGCGCAATCCGGGGGATCGTGCGTCTTGACCGTGGGTTATCAACTGCGTACGGTAAGTCTGTACTCGCAATCGGAGACAGCCAATGGTCGTGAATGCATCTTATACACGTGTGCGAGCGCAGCTTGCTGAGTATCTTGACCGAGCCGGCGAGGACCTTGAAACCGTGATTGTCAATCGACGCGGCAAGGAAGACGTCGCGCTGGTGTCCGCCGCGGAACTCAGAAGTCTGATGGAAACCGCGCACCTGATGCGGTCGCCAAAGAATGCTCAACGGCTTCTGGCTGCGTTGCAGCGATCGCAGGCCAATGAAGGTGTGCCGACGTCTGTCGAGCAACTCAAACGCGAGGTTGGCTTCGGTGACGAGTGACCGGCGGGACGCGGTTTTCTTCGCCGAGTTCCGTGCAGACCTGGAATACTGGATCAGAACAGACCGCAGGACTGCGCTACGCATCGTGAAGATTGTCGAGGCCGTCATCCGCGACCCGTTCAAAGGAATCGGCAAGCCGGAGCCCTTGAAATTCCTGCATCCTGATGCGTGGTCCCGCCGCATTACTCAGGAACACGGGCTCGTCTATGTCGTCAAACATGATCGCATCGACTTTCTGCAAACGCGTTATCACTACTGACAAGAGATGAAGGCCCGTCCGTTTCCACGTTTCCCTGGGAAATCCGGCAACCGCCGGGTAATGTCCGGCGACAATGGAACTGCGGAGATTTCACCGACGCGCTGTGCAGCAGCGGAATTGAATCAGAACTGAGGTGTGTAGTGGGACAGCCGGCCGCTCGAATGATGGACAACGTGCTTCAGACAGCGCCGCATTGTCATGCGCCGATTCACCCGCCGGCACCGACACCGACGCCTGTTCCGCATCCGGCGCTGCCGCTGATGATTATGCCGCCGTGCGCCCCGACCGTTCTGATCGGCAAGATGCCTGCGGCCCGCATGACCGACATGACGAAGATCTGCACGCTGATTCCGTGCGTTCCGGCCGGTCCCGGCATCATCACAAAGGGCTCGGCGACGGTCCTGATCAGCAGCCTGCCGGCGGCTCGCGTCGGTGACATGACGTCACATCCAAGCTGTGTGGCCCCAATTCCGTCGCCCGTCGGAAACATTCTGCCTCCCGGCTGCCCGACCGTGCTGATCGGCGGATAAAACACCGTGAAACTTCGGCACTTCGAAACACTTCGGCCGGTCTGTCCGGTCTGCCGCACGGAACGCAATCGCCCGGATTCCCGCCTGATCGTCGGCTCCGTTTCGCAATCCGATGACACATCAATCAGCGAAGGACTGCTGCTTTGCGAAAGTGCTGACTGTCAGCGCGAATACCCGATTATTGACGGCATCCCGCTGATCATTCCGCACATCCGGTCGTGGATCGAATCCAACATCATGCAGATTCAGGCTCGCGATGACCTGAGCGATCTGACCGAAAGTCTGCTCACCGACTGCAGCGGACCCGGATCCGCGTTCGAAACAGCGCGGCAGCACGTCAGTTCGTACACGTGGGATCATTACGCAGAATTCGATCCTGATGAAGTTGTCGGAAACGACCAACCGGGCCTGATCGTTCGCCTGCTGGATCAGAGTCTGCAAATCGCTCAGCCGCTCGCGGCCGGACCGGTGCTTGACATGGGTTGCGGAGTCGGCCGGACATCGTTTGCTCTGGCCGAACGCACTTCGGATCTGGTGCTGGGCATTGATCTGCACTATGCGATGCTGAAGGTCGCCGCACGCGTGCTCGCCACCGGAACTGTCCGTTATCCTCGTCGGCGAGTCGGCATTGTCTATGACCGCCGCGAATTCCCGGTGACATTTCAGAACAGCGACAGCGTCGACTTCTGGGGCTGCGACGCGAACTCACTGCCGTTTCGCGACGGTCAGTTTATCGCAGCGTTCAGCATGAATGTGCTGGACTGCGCGAATAGTCCGATGAACTATCTGCAGTCCGTCGCTCGAGTCACGGCGACCGGCGGACAGGTTGTGCTGGCGTGTCCGTACGACTGGTCAGCCGGAGCCACGCCGATTGAAGGCTGGCTGGGCGGCCATTCTCAGCGCAGTGAACTCAAAGGTTCCAGTGATGCGCTGCTGCGATCGATGCTCACACCGGGTTCGCCGATGCATGCATTCCCCGGTCTGCGGCTGACTGCGGAAGCCGACCATCTTCCGTGGCATGTCCGGCTGCATGATCGCAGCACAATGAGGTACTCGGTGCATCTGGTTGTAGCGCAGGTGGAGTCTGCCTGATCGGGTACCACATCCTGCCGTCCAGGCAAGGTGTGCCGAGCAGCGTTCGGAAACCCCGGATAAAGCCTGCTTGAACGGGGCGCGTTGGTTCTTCGGCATCAGCCGCCGTAACCAGGCTTTCCGACGGCTGCGCCGCACAGCTTCTGCGAAGATGTGGTACCCGCTCGCGGCCTTCACCAGCAGCTATCCGGTGACGTCACTTTTCTGCCGCCGCCAGCGCCCGGCGAATGAACTCTTCGTACTTGCCGGCGGCGTCTTCCGGCGGGCCGTCGACGGCTGTCAGTGTTAAAGCACCGGCAATTGCCTGGCTGGGAATCTGCGGGTCAACGGGAATCGGCGGTTGTCCGGGCGGAGACACGTTGCCGGTTCCCCAGTACGCCGCCTGAGCCAGCAAGGCGGCCGGTCCGTTGTTCTGCAGTTTCGCAGCCGCCTCATAGGCAGCCGCAGCAGCCGCAGCAGATGGTTTCGTGGCCCACTTCGCGGCCGCTTCGAGCGCGTGGCGATCCGGATTCAACAACTTGTCCTTCTGCAGATCGTCGACGCAACCGCAACTCCAGAGCAGGGCAGCGCGCGTGCCCATCGCGCGGCTGAGCACTCGCAGTGCGTCGGCGAAGAGGCTGTGCTGCTGCAGTTGCCGGACGAATTCGGCGGCCGACAGTTCACCATTCAGCAGCGGCTGAGCGTCATCAGTCAGCGTCATGCCTTCGCAGAGTTCCTGCGCCGGAGCGTCGAAGGAAACGTCGAGCCCTTTGGCCGGTGCGGCCGGTCTGGCAGCGGCAGCTTTCGCGGCCGTTCCCGCAGCGACGGCAAAGGTCGTCTGGCCGGCCAGAATCTGATCGCCGTTGCCGACGATGACATCGGTGACGCGTTCTCCGTTGACGAAGGTGCCGTTTGTGCTTCTCAGGTCGGTCAGCAGACCGCAGTCAGGGCGGCCTTCAATCTGAAAATGCTGAGTCGACATCAGCAGATCGTCGGCGAAGGCGAAGTCCAGTCCTTCACCACGCCCAACGATCGCAGCCTGGCCGCTTTGCAACTGCAGAACCCTGCCGGGTTCCGGCCCCGAGATTGCTGTCAACGTGATTGGCATCGCGAAAATGTAGCGTGTTGATTCCCGACCGCGAAGTGCGGCAGAGTTGATTCCACACGCAACACCGCGCGTCGCTGCCAAACGCATACGGTGGGCCTGCGGGCGAACTTCGCGCTACGACTCCGTGGCGGAGGACGCTTTGGCAGGTGCGTCGCTCTTGCCGGATGACGACGAGTCCGACTTCGCTGGTTCCTGCGATTTCCTGTCTGCGCTGGCACCCTTCTTGTACGACTCACTGCGGTAGTCGGTCTGATAGAAACCGGAACCCTTGAAGATGATTCCTCCGCCGGCACTAATGATCCGTTCTGCCTTCAGCTTGCCGCATTCGGGACACTTTCGCGTCGGGTTTGCCGAAATCGACTGGAATTCGTCCCAGGCGTGTTCGCAGGACTTGCAGCGGTACTCGTAGGTAGGCATGGAGCGGTCTTCCGTTATGAATCAATTGTGATCGGTCGAAGCGGAACCATCGGTGTCCGAAGGTTCCGGCGGCCGTGTTGAGACAATCACCATGGCCGGGCGGACGACCCGGTCGTGAACTTTGTATCCCGTTTCGACGACCTGAAGCACCGTCATCGCCGGATGATCGGCGGACGGTACCTGGGTGAGAGCTTCATGCAGATTCGGGTCGAATGGTTCGCCTTCCGGGGAAATCGGTTCGGCGGAATGCCGCTTCAGCACTTCTTCAAACTGCTGAGAAACCATGCGGATACCATCAAGAAGATTCTGCAGATCGCCTGACTGCTCCGCGGACACGATTGCTCGTTTCAGGTTATCCATGCCGGGCAACATGTCACGAATGACCGGCAGCGACTGATACTTCTGAAATTCGTCAATTTCTCGCTGCGTTCTGCGTCGGAAGTTTTCAAGTTCTGCCTGCGTCCGCAGCGCGCGATCCCGGGCTTCTTCGGCCTCAGTTTGCAGCTTCTGCAGTTCGTCAGAACCGATCGCTGCCGCAGCAGATGCAACGGCTTCAGCGGTGACATCCGCCTCGCTGTCAGGATTGACGTCGGCGTTGTCAGACGAGTTGCTTGAGGTTCTTTCCCTGGCCATGTTGATTGAGGCAGCGTTAAGATTCAGGTTGCGATACACATTGGATCTGAAAAAGGGGTCAGACCCGTCTTTTCAGTTAGCCTTTAATAGCTGCGATTCAGGGCGGCCTCGCCGAAAAACGCCACTGTTCCGTCAATCGTCGTCTTCTCCCGCGAAGAACGCCTTTACCTGTTCAAAGAATGATTTGCGGTGCGGCATGACGTCCTTTTCTTCCATTTCCGCCAGTTCTCGCAGCAGTTCCTCCTGACGAACTGACAGCGTCCGAGGCACTTCGACCTGCAGTTCCACCAGCAGATCGCCAACCCTGCCGCCACCGCGGGGATCGGGCAGACCCAGACCGTTTAGCCGCATGATCGTGCCTGGCTGGGTTCCGGATTTCACCTGCAGCGGCTGTCGGCCATTGAGAGTCGGAATCGGGATCTCGGCACCGAGCGCCGCCTGCGAATAGGTGATTGGAACGCGGCACTTCAGATTCTGCCCGTCGCGGCTGAACAAAGGATGCGGTCTCACTTCAATATCAACGAACAGGTCACCGCGTGGCCCTCCCCGGGTGCCCGCTTCGCCTTCGCCGCGAAGACAAAGCTGCATGCCCGTGTCGACCCCGGCGGGAATGGTAACTTCCCGCACGACTTCCTGCATGACTCGTCCGCTGCCGGAACAGTCGGTGCAGGGATCACGGACAACCCGGCCCTCGCCGCGACACGCGGGACAAGTTGTCTGTACGCGGAAAAACCCCTGTGACTGAATGACCTGCCCGTGACCACCGCACGTGCTGCAGGTTGTCCGGTCAGACCCCGGCCGTGCTCCGGAACCTTTGCACGTGCCGCATTCCTCATGACGCGAAATGTGCAGTTCGCGCCGGCACCCCGCGGCGGCTTCGGGAAGCTCAATCTGGACGTTTGCCTGAAGCGATGCACCTCGCCGAGCGCCGCTGGAGCGTCGACGCCCGCCTCCTCCGCCACCAAACCCGAACCCTTCGAACAGGTCTCCGAAGGCGCTGAAGATATCGTTAACGTCGTGAAATCCGCCGCCGCCGGCACCGGAAACTCCTGCGTGGCCGAACTGATCGTAACGCGAACGCTTGGCCTGATCGCCAAGCACGTCGAACGCTTCGGACGCCTCCTTGAACAGCGCCACGGCCTCATCATCACCCTGATTGCGGTCGGGGTGATACTTTAGAGCCAGCTTGCGGTAAGCCTTCTTAATTTCGGCTTCCGTAGCGCTGCGCGACACTCCGAGCACTTCGTAGTAGTCACGCTGAGAGGTCATCATAGTGTCCGGCTCTTCGGAGTTCAGTTCTGCGACGCCTACGTCGCAGAAGCCCGGGCTTTGGAAAAAGCCGGGCTTCTATGGGGCGGCTGCAACGTGACATGAGCTGCCAACCGGCGAAGGATCAGTCGGATCTGGTGGACCCGACTGACGCCAAAAATACCAATCCTGCGTTTCGCGTTTACCGAACGGCCCCCTCAACGACCGCCTGCTTGCCGCCGTCGGCGTCGTCCGTTTTTGTGACAAGCACGGAAGTCGTCAGCATCAGCCCGGCAATGGACGCGGCGTGAGCCAGCGCGCTGCGGACAACTTTGGCCGGATCCAGAATTCCTGCTTCCAGCATGTCAACGTAGTCGCCCGTGGCGGCGTTGAAGCCCATCGGCCCTTTGAGCTGCCGAACTTCGTCAGCCACAACAGCGCCGTCTGCTCCGCAGTTGGTGGCAATCTGACGCATCGGAGACTCAAGCGCCCTGGCCACAATGCCCACGCCGATCGCTTCGTCACCCGTGGCTTCGATTTTTTCCACGGCACTGATGGCACGCAGTAAAGCGACTCCGCCGCCCGGCAGCACGCCTTCTTCAACGGCAGCACGAGTGGCGTGCAACGCGTCTTCCATGCGGGCCTTGGTCTGCTTCATTTCCGTTTCTGTGGCGGCACCGACGGAAATGACGGCCACGCCGCCGGTCAGCTTGGCCAGCCGTTCCTGAAACTTCTCGCGATCATAGTCGCTGTCGGTCTTCTCGATGTGATCGCGAATCTGCTGCACACGAGCCTTAATCGCGGCCTGATCGCCACCACCTTCGATAATCGTGGTGCTGTCCTTGGAGACTTCCACGCGGCGTGCCGTGCCCATCTGGCTGAGTTCGACCGTATCCAGCTTGATGCCGAGATCTTCGGAAATCAGCGTTCCACCAGTCAGCGTCGCCATATCGCCAAGCATCGCCTTGCGACGGTCGCCGAAGCCCGGAGCCTTGACAGCACACACTTTAAGAATGCCCCGCAACTTGTTGACCACCAGAGCCGTAAGTGCTTCACTGTCGACGTCTTCAGCGACCACAAGCAGCTGCTTGCCTGACTGAGCCACTTTTTCCAGCAGCGGAACAAACTCACGAAGGTTCGAAATCTTCTTCTCAAACAGCAGGATCAGGCAGTCGTCCAGCACTGCCTTCATGTCCTCGGCACTGGTCACGAAGTAGGGGGAAATGTAGCCCTTATCGAACTGCATCCCTTCAGCGAATTCCAGCGTCGTTTCGTTGGCCTTGCCTTCTTCGACGGTAATGACGCCGTCACGGCCGACTCGCTCCATCGCATTGGCAATCATATCGCCGATAGCACGGTCGTTATTGGCAGATATGGCCCCCACCTGTGCGACCTGCTGCCGGGACTCAACCGGCCTGGCCTGCTTGCCAATGCTGGCCAGCGCTGCGTCAACCGCCTTGTCGATCCCGCGGCGCACCACTGTCGGGTTTGCTCCCAGTGAAATGCTCCGCAGTCCCTCTTCGTAGATCGCCCGAGCCAGCACTGTCGCCGTCGTCGTTCCGTCGCCGGCCAGGTCGCTGGTCTTGCTGGCAACTTCATTGACCAGCTTGGCACCCATGTGCTCGTAGGGGTCGTCGAGTTCGACTTCCTTGCTGACAGTCACACCGTCTTTGGTCACGACAGGGTTGCCAAAGCTCTTGTCAATAATCACGTTGCGTCCGGTCGGCCCCATCGTGACCGCGACCGCTTTGGCCAGAGTATCAACACCGCGCTTCAGCTTGATTCGAGCACGGTCATCAAACAAAAGTTGTTTTGCCATTTTGGTCCCTTCGGGAGTGTTCGTTTTTCAGTCTTCAGGTCTGAATCCGCGAATTGGAAGCGTCACCAGTGCCAGCGCGTGTGTTCCACGACGCCGGTCACTGGTAACGAATCAGCACTACACAACCTTCGCCAGGATGTCACTTTCGCGGAGAATCTTGACTTCTTCGCCGTCGATCTCGATTTCGGTGCCGCCGTACTTGCCGAACAACACCTGATCGCCAACCTCCACGCTGACCGGACTCCGCTGACCACTGTCAAGCAGACGCCCTGGCCCGACGGCAAGCACTGTGCCTCGCTGCGGCTTTTCCTTCGCGGCGTCGGGGAGAACAATGCCGCCGGCAGTCTTCTCTTCAGCCTCGCCTGGACGAACAACGATGCGATCATCAAGAGGATTTACTTTCATCGGTTACTCCGTAATGAATGACTTGAATGTGTTAGTTTGAAGTTGCTGGTCTAGTGTCGCTGCATTTCAACCCGCCCGGACTGAAGCCGAGCCCCGGACTGAAGCGACTGTTCTGCAAAGGCAATCGCTGCAGCCACGGCAGCAATTCGGTGAAATCCGCCTACATCATTCCGGGCATTCCACCCATGCCTCCCATCCCGCCGCCCATGCCACCCATGCCGCCCATGTCGTGGTGGTGTTCGTCGTGGTGGCTGTCGTCCTCTTCGGCCGGCTCTTCAACGACGATGCAATCGGTGGTCAGCAGCAGCGACGCGACGCTGGCCGCATTCTGCAGTGAAGACCGAACAACCTTTGTCGGATCAACAACGCCGAATTCGAACATGTCGCCATACTTATCATTCAGAGCGTCGTAGCCGTGAGAAGCCTTCTTCTCTTTCTTCACACGGTTGGCAACAACAGAACCATCCAGCCCGGCGTTTTGGGCGATCATCCGCAGAGGCATTTCCAGGACACCACGAACAAGTTCAACGCCATGCTCTTCGTCACCCTTCAGCTTCAGGTCGTCAAGCACCCTGGCACATCGCAGCAAAGCGACACCGCCACCCGGAACAACGCCTTCTTCGATGGCGGCCCGCGTCGCGTTCAGAGCGTCGTCGATCAGATCCTTCCGCTCCTTCATCTCCGTTTCCGTCACCGCTCCGACCTTGATCTGAGCAACGCCGCCCGCCAGCTTTGCGAGACGCTCCTGCAGCTTTTCGCGGTCATACTCACTGTCGGTTGACTCGATCTCGCGTCGAATCTGCTCGGTGCGACCGGCAATGTCGCCTTTCTTTCCGGCCCCTTCGACAATGATCGTTTTATCCGAATCAATGCGGACTCTCTTCGCCCGCCCAAGATCGGAAAGCTGGATATTTTCCAGCTTGATGCCAAGGTCCTTGAAGAAGGCTTTGCCACCGCTGAGGACAGCGATGTCTTCCATCATTGCCTTGCGACGATCACCGTAACCTGGAGCCTTCACGGCCGCGACCTTCAGGATGCCCCGCATTTTATTGACAACCAGAGTCGCCAGCGCTTCGCCTTCGACATCCTCGGCGATAATCAGCAGCGGAGCCCCATCCTTGGAAACAGCTTCCAGCAGCGGCACAAGCTGCTTCGCGCTGGAGATCTTTTCTTCATGCAACAGAATACGGCAGTTGTCAAAGACCACTTCCTGCTCATCCTGGTCGGTAACAAAGTGCGGCGACAGATAGCCGCGGTCGAACTGCATACCTTCGACCAGATCCACTTCCGTGCTGACATTTCGGCCCTCTTCAACGGTAATAACGCCGTCCTTGCCGACCTTCATCAGCGCGTCTGCCAGAATCTCGCCAACGTCCGGATCGTTATTGCCGGCGATGGAGGCCACGCGTGCAATCTGATCCCTGTCGTTTGCCTTCACGGCCTTTGACATTCTGGCCAGCTCGTCAACGACGGCGGAAACCGCCTTCGCGGCACCGCGGCTGAGAGCCATCGCGTCTGCTCCTGCAGCGATGTACTTCAAACCGCTGCGGTACAGAGCTTCCGCCAGAACTGTGGCGGTGGTGGTCCCGTCACCGGCGACGTCGTTGGTTTTTGACGCCGCTTCCTTCACCAGCTGGACGCCCACATTTTCGAACGGATCTTCCAGCTCAATATCTTCTGCAACCGTCACGCCGTCCTTGGTCACTTTCGGGGCTCCCCAGCCCTTGTCCAGGACCGCATTCCGACCTCGAGGCCCCAGCGTACTGCTGACAGCCTGCGAAAGCTTCGAAACGCCGGACAGCAGGCCCTTGCGTGCCTCTTCGTCAAACGTCAGTAACTTTGCCACGGTTTCTCCTCAGTCACGGTTTTCTTCTCAATCATGTCTGTGTGGCAGCAACCTGCCGTGCT
>CAZHET010000136.1:0-13404 GCA_964531585.1 uncultured Planctomycetaceae bacterium
GGCACCCTCGCACGTCCATAATTCCATGCGATTTCTGCTTCGCCCGGGAGCCCGTCCCGGTTTTGCTCGGCGTTCTGAGTGAACGACCTAACGGCTTCAGTTCATTTGGCCTTTGATGGTTCGCTGAGTTTCCTCCCAGCCGGCTTCCAGCACCGCGATATATTGCTGTGGCGTCAGCAGTTCGGCATCGGTGCGGAATTCGAACAGCCAGCCCGATCCGTAGTTGTCCGCATTGATGCCGGAGGGGTCGTTCAGCAACCGTTCGTTGAATTTCACAACTTCGCCCGCGCATGGTGAGTACAGCGCTGACACGGCCTTCGAACTTTCCACTTCCCCGATTTCCTGTCGATCCTTCACAACAGTGCCTTCATCGACCGACCATTCCAGGAAGTAGACGTCCTGCAGCAGGCGGACTGAGTAGGCCGTGAGTCCGACCGCGAAACTGCCGGATCCTGCCGACTGCAGCCACATATGGCGACGGCAATACAGTCGGTCGACCGGGATGGTGGCCTTATACTGGCCCATCATGAAGTGCAGCGGTTCTGCCATAACCTTTAGGTTCTGCCATAACCTGAATTCTGTGCAGTCGAGTCAGGAGTTGCCCGTTCAGGCCTCCACATCCCGCAGCCAGCCCTGCTGGTCAACCGGAAAATCAGACGGATCGCCGATGAAACTCAAGTCATCGCGCGAACGAACTTCGTCAAAGTAGGCTTCCGAGACACGAACTCGTGTCAGGTGCAGCGTATCAGAAATCTGCATGATGCGCGCCTGCTCCGGTTCAATCAGTCCGATCGTCTGCAGTGCCGCTTCGACGGCTTCGGCATCCGTGGACAGTGTCATGGGAATCATGGCCGCTTCGGGATGTGAGCCCGTAATACAGTTGATGCGGGTCTTGACCGGATCAATCTGGTCGACGCATCGCTGGGTTGTGAATTCCGCCATGCCAATTCCCGTGGCGTTGCCATGAGTCTCGTCGGTCAGCCCGCGTATGATGATGCGGTGGCAGCTGGCGATGTCCTCCGGCGTTGCCATGTGGTCGAAATACTTGCGACCCACAACGTTGGAATCCATTCCGACGCCGCTGATGTTCTTACCGATGCGGTCAACGATCAGAATGTCGCATTTGCGAAACGGCAGAATCGGCAGCCAGCGGCAGGCCATCTTCAGAAGTTCCGGCTCGCGTGTAGCAAAGTGGTCAGGAGCCACCGCTTCAATCAGTGCGGTTTCGTCGCGGGCATTTTCCAGAATTGCCAGCCCGCCGACGACCCGGCATTTTTCCAGCACCTTGAGTGCCACGGATTCAATGATCTCCCGGAAGCTGTGAGTCATGATGCCGCGGTGGTAGACCTTTGCGCCTTCGTGCTTGCCCAGCCCGATCAGCATCATCTTGTGCAGTCCGGACTCAATCGGCCCGACAAACCGTGTGTGTGGCTTCACTCGACCGACAACCAGCACGTGGTCCGCTTCGGAGGCGAAACGGTCAAAGTGAACGGGAATCCCGGCAGGTGTTTCCGCGACGATGACAGTCTCCATGGTCGCCTTGATCGGTACTCCCACGGATTCTTCGGTGACGCCCAGGCCACGAAGCACCTGCAACTGGCCTTCCACGGTTCCTCCGCCGTGGCTTCCCATCGCCGGCACGACGAACGGAACGGCACCGAGCCGCTTCAGATAATCGGCGGCGCTCTTCAGAATCAGCGCGATGTTGGCAATGCCGCGGCTTCCCGCCGTTAGCGCAACTGTTTCGCCGGCGGAGATCGTGTTCGCCGGTTGCAGTCGTTCCAGTTCCCGGTGAACTGTCTGTTCAATGTCGTCGACACGCGGCGTATCGAACCGCTGGCGAATGTCACACATACGGGGAAATCGTGCCACGGGAGTTTGCGCTTTCTACGATTTGAGGTCGATTGGGAGCTGATCGATCCTGGCTGCCAGAATAAAGTCATTCAGGGAAAGCCCGCCAATGGCGTGCGTCCAGATTTCGATGCTGACGTTGCGGTACCCGGCCAGATGCAGGTCCGGGTGATGACCTTCGGACTCGGCCAGTTCCGCGACTTTCTCGAAGAACCGTAATCCGGCCATAAAATTCTTCACGGTCCATGACTTCGTAATGCGATCGGGATCGGTTCGCAGTTGCCAGCCCGGTAATTCAAGGAGTTGCCGCGCGGCATGGTCCGCGCTGAGTTTTGGCACGCCACCTTCACACGGAACACACTTTCCGGCACGCAGAGTTTCGGCGGTGGAGACTTCGCTCATGACAGGCTCTCCGGCAGGTTGAAATTCTCATCAGGCTGAATGCTGATCGAGTTGCCGGGGAACTGCAACTGAGCGCCCGAGCGACGGCCGGATGCCGGAACCGCGCAGCTCCCCGATGCCGGCCTGACGCGTCGGAAAGTTCCCGCATTTTCGACACTGCCCTGCGACTTGCGATGCGCATTTGTGTATGACATGCGACGTGTGTGACACTCAACCTGCTGCAGCGACGCCTCAAAACGCCATGTCCAGCCACCGCGAAACTGGTCTGATCGGAATCGGCCTGCTTGGCAGCGCGCTGGCTGAGCGGTTGTTGAAGCGCGGGTTCACAGTGGTCGGCTTCGACATCAGCGAGGACCAGCGAAACAAACTGGCTGCGGACGGAGGCATTCCCTGCAGTCGTGCCGAGGATGTGTTCCGACGCTGTCCCGTTGTGTTCCTGAGCCTGCCGAACAGCAATATCGTTGCGAAACTGTTGGAAGAAGCGTCTGCGTGCATTGCTGCCGGGCAGGTCGTTCTGGATACCACGACCGGAAGTCCCAACGAGATGATCGCGATCGGACAACGTCTCCGCGAACGGGGTGTTCACTACGTTGAGACAACCGTGGCGGGTTCCAGTGAGCAACTAAGAAACGGCACCGCGAAGCTGTTCGTCGGCGGGGAATCTCCGGTTGTCGAGGAACTCGCGCCTCTGTTGTCGATCGTTGCCGACGCGTACTTCCACGTGGGCTCGGTTGGCACGGCGTCGCGGTTTAAGCTGGTGCATAACCTTGTGCTGGGCCTGCATCGCGCGGTACTGGCCGAAGGGCTGACGTTTGCAGAAGCTGCGGGACTGGATCCGAAGCTGGTTCTGGAGATTCTCAAGCAGACTCCTGCGGCGTCGGCGGTGATGGAAACCAAGGGACACCGAATGCTGGAACGCGATTTCGCTCCTCAGGCGAAGCTGGCTCAGCATCTGAAAGACGTGCGGCTGATCATCGCCGAAGGGAAACAGCACGGCGCGCACACACCGCTGAGCTTGCTTCATGAAGAGCTGTTGCAGCGCGCTGTGGATCTTGGTTGCGGCGATGCAGATAACGCGGCGGTGATCGAGGCGTTTCGCCCTCGTCCTCCCACGTCACCGTGAGCAACCAGCGAACCGCGGCGCATTGCGTGGATCGCGCTGGCCGGGGCGTTCGCCGCAAGTCCAGACCGCTCTGTGCGACCGACTGAACATCGTGCGGGTGTGGCTGTGCGGACCTCGATTCCGCGCCAGGCGGTTCATTCCGGACGACCGGCAAGTGGTGCATTGGTGTTGCACACGCCATGTCTTCGTCAGTCGAAATTCCGATCCTGCAGGACTTGCCGGTTCGTGCAGTCTTCGCGTGGCATGGTGTTGCCCTGCAATTGATGCATGTGGTTAAAGAGGAATGACCGGCCCGAAACATCCCGCCGTTACTGATGTTGCATTGGCACCGATTCGGAGATCACCTGCAGACAGTCGATGACTGACACCATGAATGTCTCGTGCAATCACTTCGCGCTCTTCGCTGCAGTTCTTGCGTTCGGGCTGTCCAGTCCCGCGGGCGCTCAGCTTGGTGTGGATGAACAGCACTCCATCCGCTGGCACCAGCCTGAGCAGATCGTCACGTATGGTCGTGCGGCGAGTGCCGCACCGGTGACGGTGGCGACGGTCGAAGATCCCGCGACGGAACAGTACGTCTCACTGGACCAGGCGATTCGGCTGGCGCTGCAGCATTCCGAAGTGATCCGAGTCCTGACAGGGACGTCGGCGTCGTCTTCCGGCAGCACGATTTACGACACCGCGATCGCGACGACATCGATCGATCAGGCGACGGGACGCTTCGATCCGGTGTTCTTCGCCAACAGCAACTGGCGGAAGAGCGAATCGCCGGGTTTCGCGGGTGGCCAGATTACAGGTTCACAAATCGGCGGCAACGATGTGTCCGTCGGAATCCGAAAAACAAATCGGCTGGGCGGGATGGCCGGGCTGCGGTTCGACAACGGATTCAACTACGGCACACTTCCGCCCGGTGGGCTTAACCCGGTCAACAATCCTGCGTTCGAACTCAGTTACACTCAGCCGCTGCTGTCAGGAGCCGGTCGCGCCGCGAACACGGCACCCATCGTGATCGCTCGTCTGGATCTTGATCGCTCTTATTTTCAGTTCAAGGACGCGATGCAGGAACTGGTTCGCGGAGTCGTTGAAGCGTACTGGAACCTCGTTCAGGCGCGCACGGAGCTGTGGGCTCGGGAGCAGCAGGTCGAACAGGCCAAATTCGCCTTCGAACGTGCCGAAGCCGAGTTTCGGGCAGAACGTGTGAGGCTTGCCGATGTCGCGCAGCCAAAAGTTGCGTACTTCAACTTTCAGGCCAACCTGGTCACCGCACGAGCCAGCGTCATTCAAAGAGAAGCGGCGCTGAGGAACATTCTGGGGCTGCCGCCTGAAGACGGAACACGCATCGTCCCTTCGACGCCGCCGACTCGCGATCAGGTGGAATTCTACTGGGACGAACTTGTCAGCACGGCACAGATTCGCCGGCCGGACCTGATCGAACTGAACCTGATTCTGCTGGCCGATCAGCAGCGACTCGTGCAGGCCAGAAACCAGGCTCAGCCCACGCTGAATGCCGTCGGCACGCAGCGGTGGGATGGAATTTCCGGGCGAACAGCGGCCGGCCCCAACGTCGGTTCGGGACTGGATGACAATCCAGGTTGGGCTTTGGGAGTCACGTTCGAAGTGCCGCTCGGCCTGCGTCAGGCGCGAGCAGCCGCGCGGTCCAGCGAGCTGCTGATCGCTCGCGACCGAGCCAATATCGCTCAGGGACTGCATCAGGTCGAACATCAACTGGCCACCACGATCCGCAGTCTGGATCAGGCGTGGCAGCAGTACGAAGCGTTTCGTCAGGTGCGCGACGCGGCCAGTCAGAATCTGGAAGTTCAGTTCGCCGAAGAACGCGCTGGCCGAGTCATCTTTCTGAACGTGCTGCAGGCGATCAACGACTGGGGCAACGCGGTGGCCTCGGAAGCTTCAGCGCTGACTCAGTACAACACGCAACTGGTGACGCTGGAACGTCAGACCGGCACTGTGCTGGAGGTTCACGGAGTCACATTCGTGGAAGAACGCTTCGCCGCAATCGGACCGCACGGCAAACACGGCGATCCGGACTGCTACCCGCGCAATCTGCGAACGACCGGGTCGGCTGAACGCTACGGCGATTCAGAGCAAGCGGCGGAGGAATCGTTCGAACTGGACGACTATCCGGTGCGACACAGCGGCGAAGATCCGCTTGGCCCGCCGCAGGATTCGCCACTCGAAGCTCCGGCCCCACCGCAGGAAGACGCCGGCGACGGCCAGCCCGACACGGTTCGCAGCGGGCGGTTCTTTTTGCTCAAACGTGTCAAAGACGTGTTCCGCTGAGACGCACGGCAGTTAGTTCTGTATGCTGGCCCGGAGTTCCTGATTGTTGGCCGTCACCACAAAATCGCGTGACGGCAGCTTCCGGAGTCCACTCGCGCTCAGACGACATGCGTTCCGGCATCATGCCTGCAAACATCACGTGTGCAGGCATTTGATGTTGTGAAGTGGAGGTCTTCATGGCAACGACCGTCGCTGCACCGCCGCAGCCGATCTTCTCGGCTCGTGACGTCACCAAGGTCTATCAGATGGGTGACGTGCAGGTGCATGCTCTGCGCGGCGCGACGCTGGAGTTGTTTCGCGGCGAACTGGTCGTGCTGCTCGGACCGTCGGGAAGTGGCAAATCCACACTGCTCAATATTCTCGGCGGACTGGATACGCCGACGTCCGGAACAGTAGTGTTTCAGGATCACGAACTGACGTCCGGCAACGATACTCAATTGACTCGCTTTCGCCGCGAACATGTGGGGTTCGTATTTCAGTTTTACAACCTGATCCCCAGTCTGACCGCGCGGGAAAACGTCGCGCTGGTGACAGAAATCGCGGCGGATCCGCTCACGCCCGAAGACGCACTCGACATGGTGGAACTCGGCGATCGGCTGGATCACTTTCCGTCACAGATGTCCGGCGGCGAACAGCAGCGAGTCGCGATTGCTCGCGCGATTGCCAAACGCCCGGAAGTGCTGCTGTGCGATGAGCCGACCGGCGCTCTGGACGCGAAGACGGGCGTCATCGTGCTGGAAGTTCTGGAACGAATCAATCGCGACATGGGAACGACAACGGCTGTCATTACTCACAACGCAATGATCGCGGAAATGGCCGATCGCGTGATCAGTCTGTCGGACGGACGGATTTCGGAGGTGCGGCAGAACAAAACCAAAAGGCCGGCACGGGAGATTGAATGGTGACACCGTGAAGGCCATCAACCGCAAACTCATTCGCAACGTCCTGGCCATGAAGGGACAGGCCGTCGCGATCGCGCTGGTCATCGCATCGGGCGTGGCCATGGCGGTCATGTCGCTCAGCACGCTGAGATCTCTCGACGGAACGCGGGCTGCGTACTACGAACGCTACCGGTTCGCTCAGGTGTTTGCCGGGTTCAAACGCGGACCGCGAAGTCTGGAATCACGTGCGGAACAGATTCCCGGAGTCGCTCGCGCGGCAACGCGGATTGTCGAAAACGTCAATCTGATCGTGCCTGGCCTGCGAGAACCCGCAGTCGGCAAACTCATCTCGATCCCCGATCATGGCCAGCCGGAACTCAACCAGCTCTACCTGCGCCGCGGCCGATTTCCGGAACCGGGACGTCTGGAAGTTCTGGTCGGGGAATCGTTTGCCACCGAGCACAAATTTCAGCCGGGGGCGACGGTCGAGGCCATTCTGAACGGCCGCCTGCGCGAACTGAAGATCGTGGGAATTGTGTTGTCGCCGGAATACATCGTCGAAATGAATCCCGGTGACATGCTGCCCGACTTCAAACGCTTCGGCCTGTTCTGGGTTCCGCGAACGGAGATGGAGGCGGCCTTCGACATGGAAGGAGCCTGCAATGATCTCACGCTGACACTGATGCGCGGAGCCAGTCAGGACGACGTGATCCGTCGTCTGGACAACCTGCTGGCCGACTGGGGAGGCGTCGGCAGCTACGGTCGCGACGACCACATGTCTCACCGCTTCATTTCTGACGAACTCGCTCAGTTGAAGGGCATGGGGCTGGTGACTCCGGCCATCTTTATGGCGGTTGCCGCGTTTCTGCTGAACATGGTGATGACTCGTGTGATCGCGATGCAGCGCGAACAGATCGCAGCGTTGAAAGCCTTCGGGTACTACAACCTGGAAGTCGGCTGGCACTACTGCAAAATGGTGGGCCTGATTGTGGCAGCAGGCGTCGCGGTCGGCACACTGTTCGGCGTGTGGATGGGCCGGGGGCTGGCCTCGATGTACAACACCTTCTTCAAGTTCCCGCTGTTCTATTTCGATTTCGATCTGCAGACGGCGGTGTTGACGGCCGTATTGTGTGCCGTCGCCGCACTGCTGGGAACCTTGAATTCGCTGCGAGCCGCCAGCCGACTACCACCGGCAGAGGCGATGAGACCCGCTCCACCTGGCCGATATTCCCGATCAATTCTGGAACGCCTTGGCCTGCAGCGGTTTCTGCCTCAGACGTGGCGAATGATTCTGCGACAACTGCGGCGCCAGCCGCTGAAGGCCCTGTTTTCGACGATCGGGATCGCCGCGGCCGTGGCCGTTCTGGTGCTGGGGAGCTTCAGCTATGACGCTCTGGAGTTTCTGATCGACTTTCAGTTTCGACAGGTTCAGCGCCAGGACCTGTGGGTCAATCTGATCGAACCGGCTCCGATCGACGTCGTGAACAACTTTCGGAGTCTGCAGGGTGTCCGTCAGGTCGAAGCGTTCCGGGGACTTGCCGTCAGATTCCGCCACGGTCCGCGTTCGCACCGCACGTCCATCATGGGCCTGGGAGACAGACGCGAGATTTTTCGTGTCGCGAATCAGGCGGGCATCGACCAGCAACTGACGGAAGACGGGCTGATCGTCTCAGAAGCACTGGCAAACAGGCTGCAGGTCGCCGTCGGGGAAGAAGTCACGATCGAAGTGCTGGAAGGCGAACGTCCGGTCACATCGGTGCGAATCGTGGGGACGATCGATGATCTTTCGGGAATGAACGCCTACGCGCCGCGGACACGCGTCAATCAGATCGGTCGTGAAGGTCCGAAGGTGAGCGGAGCATGGATGACTGTGGATTCCGAACATCTTGATGATGTCTACGCAGCTCTGAAGGAAACACCGTACGTCGCCGGCGTGATCGCAAAGGACGCAACGATCGACAGTTTCAAAAGTACGGTGGCGGAGAATCAACTGCAGATGCAGAGCTTCGTCATCGGCTTTGCGATCGTGATTGCTGTCGGCGTTGTTTACAACACGGCGCGCATTACGCTGTCCGAACGCGATCGAGAACTGGCCACGATGCGTGTGCTGGGGTTTACTCACGCAGAAGTTTCCGTCGTGCTGCTGGGGGAACTGGCGATTCTGATTCTGGCGGCAATTCCACCGGGACTGGCCTTTGGATACGGCATGGTGTGGCTGACGACAGCTTCGCTACAGACTGATTTGTTTCGCTTTCCGCTGGTCATCAGCGCCGCCACGTTTGCCGAAGCGGCGATCATTGTGCTGTTGTCAGGCATCGTTTCCGGCCTGCTGGTGCGGCGGCGTTTGTATCAACTCGATCTGTTTGCCGTGCTGAAAGGGCAGGAATGACCTGGCTGCGCCGTTTGTTTCTGTTACTCGTTGTCGCTGGAGTCATCGCCGCGCTGGCATGGGCGATGCAACCCAAGCCGGTGCTGGTGGATACGGCCAGGATCGAGCGCGGCCCGCTGGTGGTCACGATCAGCGACGACGGTCGCACACGAATTCGCGAACGCTACGTGGTGTCTGCTCCGCTGAGCGGGCGGCTTGTGCGGATTTCGCTGGATCCCGGCGACGAAGTCGTTGCCAGAGAAACTCTGCTGACCACGATCGAACCTACGGACCCGGCACTGCTTGATCCGCGAGCGGTCGCGCTGGCCGAAGCTCGCGTCAAAGCGGCGGAGGCGCGAGTCAGTCTGGCAGCGCCGCGCCTTGCATCCGCGAAGGAAACGCTGAATCTGCAGGAAACAGAATTCGGTCGTGTTCAGCGGCTGTATGAAAAACAGGGCGTCGCCGAACGCGAGCTTGACGTGCAGCGAGTCGCGTTCCGTCAGGCCGAAAACGATTACAGCGCTGCACGCTTCGAGGCCGAGATCGCGCAGTTCGAACTCGAACAGGCGCGGGCAGCGCTGCTGCGTACGGATGACAGTGACAAGCTTGCGAAGAGCGGCTGGAGTTTTCCGATCACCTCGCCGATTTCCGGTCGCGTACTGCGAGTGTTCCAGGAAAGCAGCACCGTCGTGAATGCCGGCGATCGAATCCTGGAGCTGGGCGATCCCGCTGACCTGGAAGTTGAAGTCGATGTGCTGTCCACCGATGCCGTGAAGATTCAGCCCGGCGCGCGAGTCATGCTGAAGGAATGGGGAGGCGACAGAATTCTGGATGCCCGCGTTCGGCTGATCGAACCGGCAGCCTTTACCAAAATTTCTGCACTGGGAATCGAAGAGCAGCGCGTGAATGTCATCATCGATTTCACGGACCCATACGAAGACCGCCCTGCTCTGGGTGACGCGTTTCGTGTCGAAGCCGATATCGTGCGCTGGGAATCCGACGACGTCCTGACTGTTCCAACCGGGGCGCTGTTTCGCGAATCCGAAGAGTGGGCTGTCTTTGTCATTTCCGCCGGCCGAGCAACATTGCGTCACGTTGAAACCGGCCACCGCAATGACGACGCTGCCGAGATCCTCGGCGGCCTGCAGCAGGGGGATCGCGTCATTCTGTATCCCGGCGATCGGGTCGAAGCCGACACGCTGGTGGAACAGCGCTCAAGATAGAACGACGCCCACCGGCGCTGCAGCCGGCACGGGGCAAAAACCCACCCGGTGCCGCACGATTCGGCTGCTGCATCGCGTCAATCCCGGCAGGCGGAAGCCGGCCTTCTCTGGTGCGGGAAACTCATTGCTGAAGCGATCTTTTGCAGTTGCCGGCAAAGTTTCTGCACCGATACACGCCAAGTACCGTTTGAACACGCAGGATGCACGTCTTCGAGCTGATAAACAGCGACCAGCGGCGAATAGCCGTTCGCAGGCACGGCAGAACGACTGTCCGGCGATGGCAATTCCACGCTGAACCGCCATCGATATCGCCGCCATCGATATCGCCCCCATGGAGAACGCGCAATGATCAGCATCCGGCCGCTTCGGCATTCCAACGTCATTCGCATAGATTCAGACGGCACATGGACTGCCGCCGACCTCAATCCCGCGATTCTCGAACTGCGACGGCTCATCGAATCGCACGGCAGTGTCTCGGTGCTGGAATGTGTGTCGAAACCCGGGCGCAGCTATGTGGCTCTCGTTTGGGACACGATCGCGAGTTCCTTTGATCGCGTGGCGCAGATTGCTCGCGTCGCCGTCATTGGTGACGAAGCCCGGCTGGACGTATTCTCAAGGCTGTTCCGCGACGATGCGGAAACCGAAGCGCGGTGCTTTCCGCCGACGCAATATGATGCCGCTGTGGCATGGCTGCAGCAGTCATCGCCGGATGTTTCGACGTCCGTGAACCGCCGGCCCGGTCTGCTCGCAGGGCTGTGCGGAGAGTTGCCTCGAATTCACAGTGTCAGCAGCGTGCAGTGAGCCTGGCTTTGACGTCGGGTGAATCCGCGCACGACGGAGACTCAACACAGCGGTTCGTTCCGCGGTGAGTCATCCTGCCGCTATGCGTTTGGCATCGGATACGGATCTGCGTGTGCTCCGAAGGCACCGAGTCCGCCGTCCACTTCCAGGTCAGTTGCCGTGACGAAGGATGCCTCGGCGCTGCAAAGCCACAGTACGGCCGCCGCGACTTCTTCCGGTCTGCCGATGCGGCCCAGTGGATGCCGGTTCGCCAGTTCGGCGGCTCCGCCCTGAGCTTCCAGGCTGGCTCGCACCAGTGGCGTGTCGATGGCTCCTGGTGAGACGCTGACGACACGGATTCCGTCGCGAGCGTATTCGACACCCCACTGCTTTGCCTGCAGCACGTTTGCCGCTTTGATCGGGCCGTAGGCAGGAACCTGGCGGGCTGTGCGGTGAGCCTGTCCGCTGGCAATGTTGACGATGACGCCGGAAGTCTGCCGCTGCATGTGCGGCACCGCGTACTTGGCCAGCCACGTATAGCCGGAAAGATTGACACCCACCATGCGCTGCCACACGTCGCCATCCAGTTGATGAACCGGGACGTAAGAATCGGCTGGCTGGATGGCTGCGTTGTTCACGAGTACGTCCAGTGCCCCGTGTTGTTCAACGGAAAATTCGATCGCCTTGCGGCAATCTTCTTCGACGGAGGTGTCACCTCGCACAAAGCTGATTCCATCCGGCAGTCCTGCTGCGGCACGGTCGTCGATATCCATGCAAACGACGGTCGCGCCGGAATGAGCGAAGCCGTCACAGATCGCTCGGCCAATACCGCCGGCTCCTCCGCTGACCAGCACAACGCGGCCGTTGTTATCATGGATGACTCGACCCTGTGGACGCGGCGCTGCCATTGATACGGCTCCTTGTTTTGTGATGGAAACGACGGTTCGGAGAGTGGTTCGGAGCGTACCACTTGCGCCGAAGCACACAAGCATCGTTCCGGCCAGACTGATCGATCCCGCGCGGCTCAGGTGCTGATGTTTGCTGACAACGTCCCGATTGACGGCCGGCCGCTGATTCCGCGTTGCTTTTCGGCAACAGTCCCGCCAACAGCTATCTGCGACACGACTGAGCGAAAGCACAGCGCGATGACCCGCCGTTCGCAAAAACCAGCAGCGGATTGTTCGAATTGAAGCAAGAGTGATCTGTGCCTGTGCAAATGCATCACCGAACGTACACCAACGAAGGCTGCCCAGAGAGTTCCCATGCCGAAAGCCGCTCCTACATCCAGCTTCCGCGACCCGATTGGGCTGGTCCTCCGAATGCTGCGATCCGGCAACAAGGCGGCGTATTCCGCACTGCTGCACGAAGCGATGCGGTTCGCTGCGATTCCGCTGGACCTGCTGCTGGCCGGTTTGGAGCGCCGATCGGTCGCCCGCGCATCAGGCACGCGGCATCCTCTGCTGCTGATCGTCGGACCCCCGCGCGGAGGAACAACGCTGGTCTACCAAGCGCTCGCTCAGTACCTGGACGTCACCGTTCCAACAAACCTGAGCGCTCTGTTTCCGCGAGCACCGCTGACTGCTTCTCGCCTGTTTCGCAGGAAACGCCGCACGTGCGGACCTGATTTCCGAACCTTCTACGGACAGACGGCTTCACTGCGCGGCTCGAATGATGCGTTCCCGCTGTGGGACCGCTGGCTGGGCACAGATCACTACCAGCCGGCAACCGAATTTTCGGCAACGGTCGTTCGTGAAATGCAGCAGTTTTTCGCCGCGTGGACCACTGCGTTCGACAAACCGTTCCTGAACAAAAACAACCGCAACGCGGCGTGTGTTGACACACTGGCAAGGCATCTGCCCAGCGCGTACTTCATTGTCGTACAGAGACAGCCTCTGTTCGTCGTGCAGTCATTGATTAAAGCTCGCCGACAGGTCCAGGGAAATGCGAAAACCGGCTGGGGCCTGCACAGTCACTCAACGACAGACGATTCTGATCCGCTGGCCTACGTGGACGATGTCTGCCGTCAGGTTCAGGCGATCAACAATGAGATCGACCGTCAGCTCGAAGACATTTCCGCCAGCCGCGTGGTGCGAATCACCTACGAAGAATTCTGTCAGAATCCAGCACCAGTGATTGCCCGCGTTGCCCATTCCATTCCTGGCGTGGTGTTGAATGCAGCAATGCCCCTCGACACGCTGCCGCCATTCAGAGCCTCGACGGCGTTGACGCTCAGCCCGCTGGAACAGGCTCGCGTCCGGCAGTGCCTGGAGGCGGAAGTGTCGAGTCAGGCTGGCACAGGTGCCGCGTCAGTCATGACGAGATAACCACTGCACCTTCCGGCGTTTTCCAGCGTGGCCTGCCACTGGCTTTGAAGAGGATTCTCCCTCATACAGTCAGCAAGCCTCTCTGCCGTGCCGCAGTGATGGCCGAACTGCAACCGGCCGAACTGCAACCGGCCGAACTGCAACCGGCCGATCAGTC
>CAZHET010000137.1:0-13368 GCA_964531585.1 uncultured Planctomycetaceae bacterium
CGTTTGACGGGCACGCCACAATCAGATTCTGAAACGTAGGCGGCGAGCCTTGTGCCCGCCGTCCTGCGTAGGGTCCGCCGTGTGCCACTGGCTGTGCCAGTACTTTACAGAAGGGACGTCGTTCACCGGAGACAGCATTCGATCAGAAGTCACTGGCTGAAAGTCGCCCGAAAAGCCCGAACACCGGCAGCACGGAGGCACTGGCACAGCCAGTGGCACACAGTGACATGCTTCAGTGCCACCCCGCCCGTCACAGAACGTCAAGGACGACTGCGATCGCGGACGTCGAAGCCTAAGGTCTCGAGCTGATTCTTCACGGTGTGTACTGTTCCGCTTGAAGCGCAGCCTTCCCTGGTCAGCAGCGGGCTTGGCTTATACTGGTGATTATATGCACCGCACAGCAGTGGCTTGCAATCGTATACTCCACCCTTATGCAGTACGTAGTAACGTCGCGTCTTTTGGAAATGGTACTTCTGTAGGAACTCTTCGCGGCCAATTAGGTCAAATTCCTCAATCGCTTTGAGAACAGCCGTTCGGTCGGTGACATCATTGAACCATGGCATAACCACAAGTCTCCTTCTGCAAACTGTGAAATTCAGCTTTGTCGCCGGGGCGCTCTTGCGGAGAGATCACGCCAACAATGAACGCTTCACGCTCGTATGCCACTGGCTGTGCGAACATTCGTTGGCGCGCTGGGCGGGAACGCGTCAAAACGACCAGATCGCATCGTCGTAACACACTTTCCTCATCAGCACTGGCACAGCCAATGACACACGCTGCGTGTATTCCCGCAGTCAGTCGCACGCGGCTGACTGCTACAGTGCTACGCCACCGTCACGGTGTCCCCGTCAGCCACAGATACGAGTCGAATGCGCGGTGACGGAACCACTCTTCGTCAACCAACGGCCGGTCTTCGTTCCGCACCAAGCCTGGGTCCGCCAGCATCCGCCTACACGCCGCGATGACTTCCTGGCGGACGGTCGCGTAGTGCGACTTCCAGGTGCTAACGTATTTGGGATACATCGCGCGCGAAACAGCACCAAAACCCAGTACGCGAGCCGCGTGGTTGTCGATGATTACTGACCTGCCCGGATATCTCACCCACAGCACCTTCGACGCCGCGGACAGCATCATCCGTTTGCTTCCAAATCGCTGGGCGAGTCGCTTCTCGAAATCCAGCACAAATCCGGCAGTGTCATCGCCGAACGCGTTCGGATGCACGCGGTCAAGCTCTTCAACTGTCCGAATGTGCTTTTCTGCTCCCGTCAGCTCAGATTTCGGGAAGTTGCGAGCAATTCCGAAACCGGACGCAGCCTGCCGAACAGCTTCAGCCCTATCTATCAGACGTCCTTCCCGCAGTCGTCTAACCCAACTCCCATGCGATATCCCATAGATCTTGAGCCATTGTCGTGCACCTTTGTCGTACGGTGTGGAAGCCATGATAACCTCAGCTACTTTGCGGAAACGTCAGAGGAGAAAGGACCTCTCACTTTTTCTACTTGAAGATTTCACGGGAGGTTCGCAGAGGTCGTGCTTAGCTTAGAATCAAACACAGAGTTTTTTCTTGCGTTTCGTGAGTGCTACGGCCTGCAGTCGCCGTACAGCATCCTGTGGATGCCGCTGTATTGAACTCGCACGCTGCGAACCCGGTGTCTCTGCGGGAGACGTCACCAGCACCGAACATCGCAGTGTGCGTGTCGCCTTTCGTCGGCCGCGCACTGTGCGCGCCGGAAAGTTGCTGCCCTCGACGCAGAGCGGACTCAAGTCCTCGACCTTACGTGCAGAGCGCCCTCGATACGACTGTATCGTGCCGGCCACCTGTTTCTCTTCACGTTCCTGACCCGAGAACCAAGTCAGCAGATCTCACGGATCGGTCGTTGGCATGGCGTCGATGAGCGCTCGCAGAGCTTTGTTGACGGCCTCGGATGTTGTGAAGACATCGGCAACGTCGGGATCAACGGTCACCACAAGACAGTCTCGGTCCATGCGCGCCGCGAAACGGTTTGGCTTCGCCTTCGAATAGTCGAACTCGTATTCGTCACGAAGTTCGTCTGCCGAATCTCCGGTTTGGTCAGGTGCCTTCTTCATAGTCTTTGCGTTCTCTTCTGGTCGCTTTCCTCGCACTGATGATCCGGACGACGTTTTCGTCTCGCTCTGTGAATGATACCAGCAACAGCCGGTCAAAACTGGAGTTGCCGATGATGATTTCCCGAACCTCGACGAGAGAGTTTTCTTCGTCAGCAAGAATGGCAGCCAACGGATCACTGAACACGGTGCTGGCCTCTTCGAATGTGACGCCGTGCTTCGCCGCATTCGACGCAGCCTTGCCGGAGTCCCATTCGAACTGCACTGGCATCGCTTGTTCCTGCGTTCAACTGTCCGACAACCAAGCTGGAATTCTCTCACGACGCAGAACACGGTGCGAGAGCGTTCGCCAGGCACACCCTCTCAGACGGACACCACACGTCAACCGATCCTCTACGAGCCCACATCAAACAGCATCCGCACCGGCAGTTCGACCGATGGTTCCGTCAGCGTGGTGAGGCTTTCGTCGTACCCGAACGTCTGAAGGCTGTGATATTTCGTGCCCCGGGGCTCGCGGCGGACTTCGACCGTCTGACCGGGAATATCAACAATCCAGTAGTCCTGAATTCCCGCCGACGCGTAAAGTTCGGCCTTGGTGCCTCGATCGTAACGACGTGAGCTGTCCGACACTTCAATCAGCAGCAGCACGTCGGACGGCAGCGGCCGTCGTCTGCTGTAGTCATCGTTTCTCACCCACGCAATGTCCGGCTGAGGGGCGCTGTCCAGTTCCGGAATGCCGACGGAATTCCGGACGCGAATGATGACCTCGTCGAAACTCGTGCTGCGGACACTCCAGTTGTTGAGTTTGTCCACAACGAATTCGTGAGGCGGATTGGGAGGCGTCAGTTCGATCAGTTCTCCGTGGATCAGTTCAATCCGCTTGTCACGGATCGCCTCGAACGCTCCGTCGGCAATCATCGCGTCATATTCGGCCAGAGTGAGTTTGAGTGTTGTGCTCATGGGTTTGCTCCCGTGCTCGGTTCCATGGCTGGACTATGCTGGATTCGCTTCCAGAAAGAGCATCGCTCTACTGCGGGATTTCAGGCTGCCACCTTTGCTGAGCCGCCTGCTGGTGAGAAATTTTCAGCAGCCGCCCGGAGCGGTCGCTCAGCAGTTGCCAGTTCAGCGGAACTCCGTCCCAGACCTCGTCGAACTTGTCGCCGCCCCAGGCTTTGCGTTTCTCGATGAGATCCTGTTCCAGATCGGGATCGGTGACGAGCGTGGGCATGGCTGAGCCTTGTTGCGCAGAAAACGTTCGGACGGCTGCGTCATTGTATCGTCGTAAAAGCGCGGGAGCGACAGCGGCCGGATGGCCTAAGGCGATCGGCAGATGAAAATTTGCCACACCAGCCCGTGGCGCAAGCCAGGGATTGGGCTGATCCGGTGCCGAATCCCTGGCAAGCGCCTTCTGATGTTCTGCTGTTTCAGGCCCGGCGGGCCGACGTATCCATTGCCGGGGGCGTGAGCCCAATGCCACTCACTTTCGATTTGATCTGTGAGCGGCAAGGCGCTAGCCGCCGTTTTTTTCCAGCGTTGTTCAATGCAGACACCGGCGGCTAGCGCCGTACCGCTCACAAAGTGAGTGCCATTGGGCGGTAACCACTGCGGCCTGGTAACCACTGCGGGCTTGTCTTTCGAACCAGGATCAGCGGTTCACAACGCGTCTTCGTCCATTTCGCCGGTGCGGATACGGACGACTTTTTCCATATTGGAAACAAAGATTTTTCCGTCGCCCACCTGACCGGTTCGCGCGGAGCTGACAATGGCCTCCAGCACCTTGTCCACGTCGGCGTCGGCGACAATCACTTCCAGTTTCACCTTTGGCATGAAGTCCACGATGTACTCCGCGCCGCGGTACGTTTCCTTGTGACCTTTTTGTCGGCCGAAGCCGCGGACCTCCGTCACGGTCATGCCGTGAACGCCGACTTCTGTCAGCCGGGACTTCACGTCTTCCAGCTTGAAATGGCGAACGATGGCTTCTATGCGTTTCATTGTTGGGACTCCCGATTGTCGAACGCGAATTACTGAAAAATGTAACCTTCTTCGCCGTGCTGGCTGAGATCCAGGCCGCGGATTTCATCGTCTGTCGAAACTCGCAGCCCCATGACAGCGTCAAGAACTTTCAGCAGGATGAACGTGACGACCACAGCGATCGCCGCGGCGGCCAGCACGCTGACAACCTGCGGAACCATCTGACCGGCGTTGCCTTCCAGCAGCCCCGCCGCACTGTCCTTGCCCATCACGGCCTGAGACGCAAAGACTCCTGACAGCAGAGCTCCAAGAGTTCCGCCGGCTCCGTGAATTCCAAACGCGTCCAGCGAATCATCGTAGCCGAACAGATTCTTCACCTTTGTGCACATCCAGAAACAGAATGCTCCCGCCAGCAGGCCCAGCACGATGCCTCCGACGGGAGTCACCGCTCCGGCAGCCGGAGTAATGCAGACCAGCCCCGCGACGGCTCCGGAACAGGCTCCCAGAATCCCCGGCTTCCCGTCCTTCAGCCACTCAACGGCACACCAGCCCAGAATTCCCGCGGCAGCGGCCATGTGAGTCGCCACGAACGCATTCACGGCCGACGCATTGGCACCCAGCGCACTGCCCGCATTGAAACCGAACCAGCCGACCCACAGCAGCCCCGTGCCGATGCAGGTGTATGTCAGGTTGTGAGGCGGCATCGGTTCTTTGGGAAATCCGTACCGCTTGCCAAGCACCAAAGCACACACCAGCGCGGAGACCCCGGAACTGACGTGAACCACCGTCCCGCCGGCAAAGTCGATCGCTCCGTCGGCCAGCAGCCAACCCGGCGCGGACCACACCCAGTGGCAGATCGGGCAGTACACGAACAGTCCCCACAGCACCGAGAACACGCACATCGTCGAGAACTTCATGCGTTCGGCGAATGCTCCGCAAATCAATGCCGGAGTGATAATGAAGAACATCCCCTGAAAGACCATGAACAGCGCATGGGGAATCGAGCCGCTGGCAGGAACAACCGCGGCACCGGATTCGTCAAGGTGCGGGATCACGCCCTTCAGAAACAGGTGGTCGGTAAAGCTGCCGTAGTAGGGACTGGTGCCTCCGAAGGCAAAGCTGTATCCGCACACGGCCCAGACAACCGTCATCAGGCCGGCGAGAAAAACACACTGCATCATCACGCCGAGGATGTTTTTCTTGCGGACCAGTCCGCCGTAGAACAGAGCCAGTCCCGGCACCGTCATCATCAGGACCAGTGCACTGGAAACCAGCATCCACGCCGTGTCGCCGGTGTCGAAGCTGGCCGGTTCCGCTGCCGGAGCCGTTTCGCTGGCAGCGTCCGCTGCCTCCGTCGCAGTATTTTCGGTCGCGACAGAATCGCCGGCCGGGTCGTTTGTCATCGCCCCGGCGTCCTGAGCCGTCACTGCAGGAACCAGCAACAACGCGGCTGTCAGGGTGACGAGCATAAGTCTCACCTGAATGCTCATAGTATTTCCTTGCTGAACCAGAACGATCCGTCCCCGCTGCGCACCGGGTGCGCCATGCACAGCCTGCGCGATGCACGGCATGCACTGTCGGGAATCACCGGATCCACTTGAGAAACATTTCTCGCCTGTTTCTCTCGCCGGGCCGCGGCCGTCTGGCGCGGTGCAGTTTCTGGTGGAAAACCGAGTTCGGCGAATGCTCGATGCGGGGAATAACGAATCACCGGCCGATCTTCAACCAGACGCCCGGATTCTCTGTTAAGCAATTCTTCACGCAGCCGGTCCTTTCGTGGCATCCCGCAGGAAAGTACGATTCCCAACGCTGGCCCGCCCGCCCCACACTCGACTCACCGGAGCCTTCGTCCCATGATCCGCCTGCCGCTGATCCTGCCTGCCCTTGTTCTCCTTGCCCTTGTTCTGCCAACGTCTGCCGTCTCTGCCGCCGAAACCGCAACCGGAGTTGTCTTCGCTGACTCCAACGGCAACGGCAAGCGAGACAGCGGCGAACGCGGACTGCCGGACGTTTGTGTTTCCAACGGTCGCGACGTCATCAAAACGAATGCGGACGGAAGGTACGAACTCAGTGTCACAGACGATTGCATCGTCTTCGTCATCAAGCCGCAGGGCTGGCGGACACCGATGGATGAGAATCACGTCTCGCGGTTCTACTACATTCACAAGCCAAACGGATCGCCGACTCATCTGAAGTTTCCCGGCGTCGAACCAACCGGACCGCTGCCGCCGCAGATCGATTTCCCGCTGACACAGCAGGACGAACCCGCCGCCTTCGATGTGCTGTTCTTCGGCGACCCACAGCCTCGCGATCAGCAGGAAATCGACTACATCGCTCACGACGTGGTCGAAGGACTCATCGGCAGCGACGCCGCATTCGGGGTGACTCTCGGTGATATTCTGTTCGATGACCTGAGCCTGTTTGACAGCTTCAACAGAACGATCGGTCAGATCGGTATTCCGTGGTACAACGTCATCGGCAACCACGACATCAATTTCGCAGCCGACCGCGATGAGCTAAGCGATGAGACGTTCGAACGTGTCTACGGCCCCGCGTATTATTCGTTCGACTACGGCCCCGTGCATTTCGTGGTTGTGGACGACGTCCACTGGATGTCGGATGGCGAAAAGATGTTCTACCGCTCGGGACTCAGCGACGCTCAACTGGACTTCATCGAAAACGACCTGAAACAGGTGCCGCAGGAACGTCTGGTCGTCGCGATGATGCATATCCCGCTCGTCAAGTCGACTCCGTGGCTGGAATCAAAGCGAGACCGTCTGTTTCGGATTCTGGAAACCCGCGAACACTGCGTTTCGCTGTCCGGACACACTCATCACCACGAACACGTGATGATCGGTGGCGATGACGGCTGGAAAAGACCGCAGCCTCACCACCACATTATCAACGTGACGGTGTCCGGATCGTGGTGGTCCGGAAAGCCGGATGAAAACGACATCCCGCACACGATGTGCGCCGACGGGACTCCCAACGGCTACACGATCATGCATTTCGACGGGCTGAAGTACCTGCTGGAATATCGCGCGGCCCGCCGAGACCCCGCGTTTCAGGTGCGCATCATGGCGGACGAAGTCGTTCCGCAGGCCAGCCTTGCAAAGGCAAAGTTTCATGCCAACGTCTTCAATGCCATGCCCGGTGCCGAAGTGACGTGGAAACTCAACGACGACGGGCCGTGGCACCCAATGCACAAGGTTGACGAACCGGATCCACTGTTCCTGAAGCGCTGGACGGAAGAACAGCCAAACAGGGAGACACTGCCCTGGCGGCCTCTTCCCAAACCTATGCAGTCACCTCATCTTTGGCAGGCGACAATACCGGAACAAACCCCCGCGGGAACGCACACGATTCATGTAAAAGCTGTTAATCCCAACGGCCAGGTTCTGCACGGCCAGCGGATTGTTCGGATTGAGGAACCCTGAACAGCGCACGGCCTGGTCAGCCGTGAACTTTCATCCGGCGACCTGAACCTGAATCCGCCAACAGCAGACTCTGCATTCGAAATTGCCAACAGGCTGTTCCAGTTACTTCGGTCCTGCCGTTAGGCAATCTCATAGCGGCTGTAGGCGTTCACGCCCGCGGATGGAAGTACGCGGCGTGCGAGCGACGATACTTTTTTTGCCGCATCGGAAATGCGGCAGTTTCTGCGGATCGTGCCCATTGCGGGCACCGTCTCTCCGGATACCAGACAGCTTTTCAGACAGCTTTTCAGACAGCTTCTATGACTCAGACAGCTCCCGCACGTTTGAATCCGGCCTCCCCGTCGGAGATTCGCACGCTGGAACAACTGAAGGTCTTCATTCATCTCGCACTGTGCCGCCGCGAGAACCTGCTGGAACATCACTTTCCCATGTCGGAGGTTGAACTGAAGCAAAGCGGCGTGCGCTGCGGGTTTCAGTTCATCCTGCACGGTCCTCGCAGCGTGAAGCTGGCTGCTGTCTGGGCCGAACCGCAGAACGAAATTCTGCTGTACGACGCCACCGGCAGACGCTTCAGCCGCATCCGCCTGCCAAACCCCGTCAAATAGCACGCGCAGCCATGCTGCAGGCCGGACTGAGCGACGCGAACTCCGGTCGTCCGCGTACCGACAATCCGGCAGCTCGCGATGCAGGCACACCGCCGGAACGCACGCGGTGCCATGCAGCGTTTGGAGGCGCACTCGATTGGCTGCGGGCACGGCAGTAGTCGCTGCACATTCCGGCACGTAGACTGCGGCAATGACAGAACGTTCCGGAAAGCGACAGAGCCGACGACGGCAGTTGAAAACCAGTCATCAGAAAAACTGGCTGGTCGGACGCTACGCGGTGCTGGAAACGTTGCGAGCCGCTCGCTGGCCGGTCGTCGAACTGTTCATTTCAGACGACATTGATGATGAACTGGTCGCAGAAATCCGGCGACTGACGGCGGCCACCACGACGTCGTTCGAAACGGTCTCTCATGAGCGGCTGACTCAGCTTTGCCATGCCGGGCATCACCAGGGCCTGGCCGCTCGCATGGCCGACTTTCCCTGTTTGAACTCGGCCGACCTGCAGCAGATTCTCGCTCGGTCACGTCACCGCAATGCCGCAGAACGGCCACCGCTGATCGTAATTTGCGACCGCATTCAGGACGCCTTCAACTTCGGTGCGATCCTGCGATGCTGCGACGCGATGCTGGCGACGGCGGTCGTGATTGGCAACGTTGATCAGGTGGCCGTCACACCGCAGGTCGCGCGTTCTTCGGCCGGAGCCGTAAACCACCTGAACATTGTCTGCGTTGACGACGTGATTCTCGCCGCGCGAACCGTCAAGGCCGCCGGGTGCCTGCTGGTCGGTGCCTGCGAACGGTCGCAGGTCAGTCCGTGGTCGGTGGATCTGTCCGCGGCGGTCGCGTTGATTGTCGGCAGCGAAGCGTTCGGGATCTCGCCGGACCTGCTGGACTTGTGCGACGAGCACGTGGCCATTCCAATGCTCGGCCAGGTTGCGTCGTTGAACGCAGCGGCGGCGGCCGGAATTCTGCTGTACGAAATTCGTCGTCAGCAAACACTGCACGCGCTGGCGAAGCCGGGCTCACCGGCGACAACGGAATGAACCATGAATCAAAACGGACAGTTCGGTGTGATCTTCGACGTCGATGGAGTTCTGGTCGATTCCTACGACGCTCATCTGCGCACGTTTCAGGCGACGCTGACGAATTACGGATGGAGCTGCACCGAAGCAGAGTTCGCCGCGGGATTCGGTCGCACCAGCCGTGAAGTGCTGAGAAGTTTGTTCGGCGATGACCTGCCGGACTCGCTGATTCAGCGGTTTGACGAAGAGAAGGAAGCACTGTTCCGCCAGACGATTGCCGACGACTTTCCGGCGATGCCCGGAGCAGTGGCGTTAATCCGCAGCCTGGCGGATGCCGGTGTTCCCATGGCAATCGGGTCCAGTGCTCCGCCGGCAAACGTCCGGGCGGTGATGGATGCGCTGGACGTGCGCGAGCTGATTTCCACGGTCGTCACCGGTGTTGACGTGACGATTGGCAAGCCGCATCCGGAAGTGTTCCTGCTGGGAGCTCGCGGGCTGGGCCTGCCTCCTTCCCGCTGTGTCGTGCTGGAAGACGCGCCTCCCGGAGTCGAAGCGGCGCTGGCCGCGGGCAGCAAATGTCTGGGAGTCGTCAGCCGCGGCCGAACCGTGCAGGAACTGCGCCGAGCCAACGCTCACGTCAGCGACCTGGTTCCTGTCACACCGACGATGCTGCAGGCGCTGGTGAGCCAGCCGAGTGGTTCCTAGAGCCGCATTTCTCACCGCATCGCAGGCCGGTTTGCACCCGGGCCGCCGTCAGATGTGAACTCGACCAACTCGCAATCCGCTGACCGCATCATTTTTGGCGCACGTCCACGCAGACCATTTCGTGATCGTCGCGCAGGTAAAGGAGACCGTTCGACAGTGCCGGAGCCTGTCGCGTCATTGCGAGAACCTCCGCGCGAGCCGTTTCCGTGAAACCGCGCGGCGTTGCTTTCACAATGACCAGTTCGCCCTTCATCGTGCTGATGAACAGCCGGCCGTCCGCGGCAATCAGGTTGCTTTTGCCGAACCGCGGCTGACGCCAGACCTGTTCGCCATCTGACGCCTTCACGCACACCAGATTCGTGATCGGTCCGGCGCTGCCGATATTGTCCAGGCCGTACAGGTAGCCGTCGATGAGTACCGGCGTCTGCCATTCGGCTCGCAGAACGCTCTCGCTGCCCTGAGACTGCCAGGCGACAGCGGGCTGAATGCCGTTTGCCGTCGCAGAAAGCTTCAGCACTGTCGAACCGTGGTTCTCGCCCGAAGAAATCAGCAGCGTGTCGTCCGACAACCTGACCGGACCGGCGATATTGCAGTCATAATCCGTGACATAGGGAAACTGCCACAGGCGGTCGCCTGATGCCGGATCGATGCCGACGACCGACGCTCCCACGAACGACACGACCTGCTGCTTTCCGGCCAGCGTCAGCAGTACGGGGGCCGAATACCCGGCCGTTCCGCTGCCTGCCTTCCAGGCCGGTTTGCCATCCGTGATGCGAAACGCGGCGACGGTTCCGGCATCCGCGCCGACATGCACGATCACGACGTTGTCCACAACCAGCGGCGACGAGGCCATCCCATACTCCGCGGGCCGGGAGTTCAGCTCCTTCATCGTGTCGACCGACCAGATGACGTTGCCGGAATCCGTCTTCAGTGCAGCCAGGATTCCTTCGCCGCTGAAGACGAAGGCCACCTTGTCCTGGATCGTCGGAGTGGCTCGCGGACCGTTGCCCATCGCGTTCTCGTACGCCGGAGCAAGCTTCGTGCGCCAGCGTTCTTCTCCGGTCTTCGCATCCAGAGCGACGGCGAACTGATCGGATTCGTCCTGAAACAGCGTGAACGCTCGCCCGTCGGCGATGGCGATTCCGGACATGCCGACACCCAGAGCGGTTCGCCATACGACGACCGGGCCATCAGCGGGAAACGTCTCAATCAGACCGGTCTCAGCGGAACGTCCGCTCCGGTCGGCGCCAAGAAACTGAGCCCAGTCGTCCGCCGCGGCAACGGCCGGCACAAGCGCCACCGCGGATGCAACACAGGCGACGAAAACGCCGCGCGATGTGTGAAGGAAGCGGCACCCGGTTCGAAGTGAGTCCGTTCGTTTTAACATTGACTGAGTTCCCGCTGAATGGTGTGAATCAGTATCTCGCCAGATCATCCGCGTTCGCCAGGCCCAGAGCCTGCACGTGTTCCTGAGCTTTCAAAACCATCATCTTCAGTTCACTTTGCAGAGCCAGAAACTGCCAGCCTTCCGCGATGCGCTGCTGAACTTCCTCCACCGACTGAGTGTGCAGTCCCACCGGCGTCCCGGCTTTTTTTCCTGCGGCCAGAATGCGCTGCAGCATCGTTTCGAATTCTTCCGGCGACGGGTCGCTGCCGTCGGCGGGTTTCATCTGCCAGAACAGATCATTCGGCCCGACGAAGATCGCATCGACTCCCGGCAATCGGTAGATCTCGTCGGCGTTGTCGACTCCTTCCGGCGATTCGGTCTGCAGAATCACCAGAACTTCGTCGTTGGCGTGTTTGTAATAATCACCGGCCGTCGCATCGTAATTGAGCGCCGGAATGCTGCCGCCAATCGAACGATTTCCCGTTGGAGGATACTTCGCCGCGGCGATCGCCAGCTTCGCTTCCTCGACGGTGTTGACCATCGGCACGACGATCCCCATGGCACCACCGTCAAGCACTCGTTTGATCAGGTCGTGGTCTCCGCGCGGCACCCGGGCCAGAGGCACGCAGCCGGAATCGGCAATCGTCGCGAACATCAGCGACGCCGTCTGCCAGTCAATCGGCGAATGCTCCAGATCAACCGTCAGCCATGGAAACCCAACGCGAGCCATCAGCCGCGCTGAAAACACATCGCCAAACGAGAGCCACGTTCCGACCTGAGGTTTTCCGGCTGCCAAAGCGGCCTTGACGGGATTGCGTTTCATGATTTGCCTGCCTGTATGCCTGCGTTGGAGCGATTGTTGAACTTGTGGTCTGGACGACTCAGCGACGGCCCGCCACGGGCTTGCCGTCCACTTCCAGAATCTGCGAATTCGTCAGCGAATCCCCGAAACGATCGAAGTCCCGAAACGACCAGACGACTCGCTTGTCGCGATCGATCTCGATTAACTGAGGATTCTCCGGCCCTGCGTGACAGTTGTTGATCAGAATGTTGCCGCCGGGCAGCACCTGAAGTGACGTCACCCATGCCAGTTGAATTCCCGGCAGATCGTTCTGATGCAGACTCCACACGTCCTGACCGGCCGGAGTCACTTCAATCACGCTGTGGCCGTTGCCGGTGCCGATCAGAGTATTCCCGTTCGCCAGACGAATCGCGCTGAAGCACTGATTTCCGAACGCTTCGACTCCGTGGCCGTCCGCTGGTTGGCGGCCGTACAACGGCACTCGAAATTCCCACACCACTTTTCCCGTCGGATCGTACTCGCGCACGGCACCGTCGCCTTCGTGGCACGCCAGATAGTTGCCCGTCGGCAGATTGCGGACGAGACGCGTGTCGCGATGAGCGTCCGGGTGCTCCACTTTCAGCGGAATCCAGGCAACGACGTTGTTGTCGCGGTCGAGTTCCAGAATTCTCGCCCGCCCCGATTCAACGATCATCGTGGTGCCGTTTTCCAGCCGCTGGAATGCATGGATTTCGATGCGCCGGCCTGCGTTGCCCGCTGCCGCCGTCGCATCGTATTCCCAGACGGTTTCGTCCGTGGCGGGGTTCACTTCCAGCACGTGCGTCCACGAATCCTGAAACAGCACGTTGCCGTTGGGCAGGACATGCAGATCGTGCAGCGGCCCGATCCTTCGCTGCCATGAAATCGAATTGTCAGCGTTGACAATCGCAATGATGGATCTGGAGGAATCTGCGGCGATGAAACGTCGCGATGGCGCGTGTTCGGCGGCAGGAACGGATGCGCCCGGCACGGTTTCCACGCAGGACGCAGCTTCTGCACGTTCTGATCGCCGTTCCGCCGACGGTCGTGAATCGGCAAGCCGAGCGGGCGATGAGAATTGTTCAGTGCGGACACTGGCAGAGCCCGCCACGTGATCGATGCCGTCAGGAGCGGCAAAGGATGCTGCCTGCTGCAACGAGTCGGCCGCCGCGGTCGCAGTTGTGACCAGCGAACAGGCGATCAGCCACGCGATGAGACTTAAGCGTCGCATACTTCCTTTCTCCGATTTTCTCAAAAACTCTTCGTGCGGGCGGAACAGTCGTGGTGCCTCTTGAACCGCGTGGTGCCTGTTGAATCGTGTGGTAGCCGTCTAACCG
>CAZHET010000138.1:0-13314 GCA_964531585.1 uncultured Planctomycetaceae bacterium
GAAGCCTTCGCCGCGGTACTGCACCGGATTCTGGTTTCGCCGTCATTCCTGTACCGGCTGGAATCACCTGCCGCAGGATCAAAGGCCGTGCCCGTTTCGGACTGGGAACTGGCAACCCGACTGAGCTACTTCCTGTGGGCGTCTGCTCCGGATGACGAATTACGCTCACTCGCTGAGGCCGGATCTCTCCGCGACCCGGCCGTGCTGTCGGCGCAGGCTCGCCGCATGATGCAGGATGACCGGGTCCGCCGGCTGGCGACGGAATGCTTCTGTCAGTGGCTGCACATTTACGATTTCGATCAGCTTGACGAAAAAAGCGAACGCCATTTTCCGACATTCGCGACTGTGCGACCACTGATGTACGAAGAAGCGATCACGTTCTTTACCGACCTGCTTCAGCGAGACGGTTCGGTTCTGGAACTGTTCGATGCCGATCACACGTTCGTCAATGCGGCGCTGGCCGAACACTACGGCATTCCCGGCGTCGAGGGCGAGCACTGGCGGCGAATCGACGGCACGCGTGCGTTCTCCCGCGGCGGAATTCTGACATTCGGAGCCACGCTGGCGAAACAATCCGGAGCGTCCCGCACAAGTCCGATTCTGCGTGGGACGTGGTTATCGGAAGTCGTGCTGGGTGAGAAGCTGCCTCGGCCACCCAAAGATGTTCCTCTGTTGCCCGAAGACGAAGCGACGGAAACGCTGACCGTGCGACAGCTTGTCGAACGCCATACAAGCGACGAACGCTGTTCCGTCTGTCATCGTCGCATCGACCCATACGGTTTTTCGCTGGAAGCCTTTGACGCGATCGGCCGTCTTCGCACAACAGATCCTGCAGGTCGTCCGGTTGACACGGCGACAACCCTGCCGGATGGCACGTCGATCGACGGACTCACGGAACTGAAACGCTATCTGCTGACTCAGCGGCGTGAGGCACTGCTCAGACAGTTCTGCCGCAAGCTGCTGGGCTACGCTCTGGGCCGGGCGGTGCAGCTGTCGGATGAACGGTTGCTCAGAGAAATGCAACACGAACTGGAAGAAAACGATTACCATGTCAGCGCTGCTGTGGAGACAGTCGTCACGAGCCCGCAGTTCCGGCATATCCGCGGCCGGAATCTTGTGGAATAACAAAGCGGCGCCGAACACGCCGGAATCCAGACGGCCGGGTGACTGGTGGCTGGTGGCTGAAGGCTGAAGGCTGAAGGCTGGCGATTTCAGCGATGACTGAATTACTCTGACATTGAAAGCTACTGACCCATGTCCCACGAATTCTCCCGACGAAAGATGCTCCGTGGTCTCGGTGTCACGATCGCGCTGCCGTGGATGGAATCGCTGACGGTCTGGGGAGACGAACCGGCCGGTCGCGAACCTGGCAGCAAGGCTCCGGTCAGAATGGCCATCCTGTTCGCCGGCAACGGGTTTCACGGACGGGAATGGTCGGCTGCCGGCGAAGGTTCGTCCATGCAGCTTGGCAGGGTGCTGGCTCCGCTGGAAGGCTTCAGAGAACGGCTGCTGTTCATTCGAGGTCTCTACAACGCCGAAGCGCTGAAGGGCAACATTCACAGTTCACAAACCGGCAATCTGCTGTCCGGTGCGCCGCTGGCTGCGGGCGGAGAGATTCGTTCCGGCACCAGCGTCGATCAGTTGCTGGCTAAGCGATTCGGCCACATGACCAGAGTGCCCAGTCTCGTGCTTGGCTGCGAAAAGGCGAATCCGTCTGTGCACAAGAACTATTCGATGCTGTACAGCTCGCATATTTCATGGACGTCGCCAACAACGCCGACACCGCTGGAAGTCTACCCGGCTTTGGCGTTCGACCGGCTGTTCAAAGACGACGTGCAGAAGGGTGATCGCAGCGTTCTGGATGCCGTCCTGGACGACGCTCAGGACCTGCGCCGCCACATCAGCCGGACCGATCAGCGCAAGCTGGATGAATACCTGGAATCCGTCCGCGAAGTCGAACTGCGAATCGAAAACTCCGGCAGACGAGGTGAACTCCAGGGCTGGCGACCGACGCTGGCAGAACCGAATATCCCGCGGCCAGCCGACGGCATCCCGCAGGACATCGCCGAGCACATGAAGCTGATGTGCGATATTCTGGTGCTGGCGTTTCAGACCGACACGACTCGCCTGTGTACGCTGAAGCTGAACAACGATCACTCCTCGCTGCGGTTTCCCAATCTGGGAGTCGACTACATGATTCATCACCTGCTGTCCCATTCGGACACCGAGGACTGGCTGAAGGTGAATCAGTTCTTCCTGCAGCAGTTGGCAGACATTGCGACAAAGCTGGACGCCATTCAGGAAGGCGAACGAACGGCGCTGGATAATTCCATGCTGATGCTGTGTTCGAGCATGATGACGGGCAGCCACGACGCGACTCAGCTGCCGGTGATTCTGGTTGGCGGCGGAGGCGGTCAGCTTCAGGGCGGGCGCGTTCTTGACTACCGCGAAAATTCCGAACGACAGATGTGCCGGCTGTACCTGAGCCTGATGCAGAAGTGTGGCCTCACCCTCGACCGCTTCGGCGACGCGACGCAGCCGCTGGCAGAAGTCTGAACGACTGGCCCCGTCAAGTTGCAACGGGGAAACCCGCACAAACAGGAAACCGGGCACCGCGACGGAGTCGTCAGAAAAAGCACGGCCAGGCAGTCGCGCTTCGAAACACATCGCGTTGCTTGCCGCGGACGGAGAACCAGCGAACATGCTTCCTTCTGCCTTGCCGCTTCAGTTCACAGGATCGCAGCGATGAAGTTCATTCCAATCGTGTTGGCGCTGACAGTCTGTCTGGTTGCATCTGGTCATGCCGACGAACCGAAACACGGTGCCACCGACGTTCCCGACTTTCTTCCCGAAGGAACGACTGCCCTTCCGGAAATGACGCTGAACAACGCCTCGGCATACAAGCACGAAAACCGGCTTCTGCTGGTTCTGGACACCGTGCCTGAAAGCGGTCTGCAGCAGATGCCTCGCATCTGCAATGTCGTGGAAGCTGTCCACTGGCTGGGAGGTGAGTCCGAAGAACCGCTGACGCTGCTGTCGGAAATCACCGAATGGAGCGTCAAGCTCAAGGATGCACCAACGAATCGCCCGCCGGTGCTGGTGCTGACGCTGGATGCCAAACCTCGGCTGTTCGATGACAGGGTGATTTCTACGGCCGACGACGACGGCGTGATTCATCTGCCCGCGAAATTTGCACGAACGACCGGCGAGAAACTCCGATTTGAACCTCAGCCGCACAAGAACACCGTCGGCTACTGGACGGTCGAGCAGGACACTGCGGAGTGGCAGTTTCGCGTCGACAAGGCGGGAGAATACGAAGTCGAGATCTTTCAGGGCTGCGGCAAAGGGCAGGGCGGCAGCAATGTGGACGTCGTCGTGGGTGAGCAGACGCTGTCTTTCGTCGTCGAGGATACGGGACATTTTCAGAATTTTGTCTGGAGAAAGCTGGGACGGCTGACACTGTCGGCATCGGACCGGTCGGTGCTGAAACTCGTAGCAACTCGCAAGGCAGTCAACGCGGTCATGGACGCTCGTGAAATTCGACTGATACCCGTCAACGAGTGATTCGTCAGCCAAGTTTTGGTGGCTCGCACGGGCGAGGTCATGGCGAGGGCGAAATGAACACGAAACAAGCCCGCCGGCGACTCCGCAACCAACGTCACGAAAGGTTGACGAAGCAGTGGTCGCCGCTGCTCCGGAAGCATGTCGAGCGTCATTGCATGGGACATATCCGTCTCGCTCTGTACAGTAGGCGGTGTTCGGCATAGGCTTCCGGTAAACGCGGCACAGCCTGCCCTGGAAACGTACCCGTCGGCCACATATTCGTCTGCCTGTCGGACCGGAACGCAGCCGATTCAACCGCGTCGACTTCGCTGATGCATGCACTTGCTTGTCGGGAAAATCCGCCGTGTCGGAAAATATTACGCTGCAGGAAACGGACAAGGACCTGCCGAAGCACGTTCAGAACGGCTTCATGAGATACAGCGACTTCCAGCCTCTGACTCAGGGCGGAGAAGCCGTGCTGCAGACTTGCCGCGACGAGAATCTCGGTCGCACGGTCGTCATGAAAACGCTGCTGCCGCAGCTGCAGAATCTGGAAACGTACCGAAAGCGTTTTCTGCGTGAGGCGAGAGTCACCGCGCTGATTCCTCATCCCGCCACGGTCCCGGTCTACGAACTCAGCCGCGATCGCGAGGGGAATGCTTATTTCACGATGAAAAAGCTCACAGGCCGCGACCTGTGCGACATTCTTGATGCGATTGCGGAGAACGACGCCGGCACAAAAGACAAGTTTCCGCTGAAGCAACTGCTGGAGATTCTGGTGCAGGTGGGCAACTGCCTGGCATTCGCGCACAGCATGGGAATTGTGCACCGCGATCTGAAGCCGGCCAACGTCATGGTCGGGAAGTACAATGACATCACTCTGTTGGACTGGGGGCTGGCCAAAGTCTGGGATATGGACGACAACGATGAAGTCGAGAAGCTGGCTCGCAGCGGTCGTCAACAGATTTCCGGTCGGCTTACAGGCAAAGGCGATGTCCAGGGCACTCCCTTCTACATGTCCCCGGAACAGGCCAAAGAAACAAGCGAAGTGGATGAGCGGACAGACATTTACAACATGGGAATCCTGCTGTTCGAAATGCTGACCGCTCAAAGCTACATGTCCGGCCGGAACTTTAAGGAAATCAAACGCAAGATTCTGGAGGACCCGGTTCGGGAACCGGCGGCCGTCGCGAACCATCCCGTCCCGCCGGAACTGAATGCGATCTGCGTAAAAGCACTGCAGAAAAGCCCCGCGGATCGGTATGCGCGCATGTCGGATATGGTCGATGACATCCGTGCGTTTCAACAGAACGAGCCGGTTTCCGTCTACGAACCGCCGCTGTTGACACGGCTGCTCAGGCCATCCAGTGATCGGGCGTTTACGAGTAACTCAGCCATTTGGCTGGTAGCCGGCGTCATCTTGACGGTGCTTCTGCAACTGATCTGGCAGCAGACCTGACGCACCGTGCGCCAGGGTGACTGGTGCATTCCCGCGAGCCGATGTTTCGCGGATGCTGCAGGCGGGCTACAAACCGCATTCCAGTGCCGGAAATATCCAACGGACGACGACCTGCCCGCGTAAAATAGCGGGAAGGGTTGGCGCAATGCTGAAAATGACAGAATCGGACGCGAATTTCAGTTCGTCCGCGGCAGGTGCCGAATCAGAAGACGAGGCCCGGTCGGCTGCCAGCGATGCGCGACTGGTTGACGAGGCCCGGCGAGGTGACACAGAGGCCTTTGGTCGCCTTGTGGTGCGTTATGAACGACGGGTCACAAAGGTCATTCGCCGCTTCATGCCGGATCAGGATCTGGCCCAGGACCTGACTCAGGAAGCATTCCTGAGGGCCTTTGACCGGCTGGAACAGTTCGATCCGTCGCGACGCTTCGGTCCGTGGCTGTTTCGTATTGCCGTGAACCTGACCTACGATCACCTGCGGAAGCTCAAGCGCAAAGGGCGCTGGGCATTGTTCAGCGAAGCGGGAGACGACCGGCTGCCGGATCCTGCGTCACCGGATCCTCGCGGGGATCGTGATCTGACTCAGGAAGTTCACATGGTGCTGGCGGATGTTCCGGAAGCGTATCGCACCGTACTGGTGCTTCGCGACATTGAAGGATTTTCAACGTCGGAGGTCGCGGCAGTGACCGAACGCAGTGAAGCGACGATTCGCTGGCGTCTGGCGGAAGCTCGCCGGATGTTCAAGGATGCATGGGAGCGGCGGGAACGCAGTATTGAAGAAGAACAGCTCGGCTGACAGGCTATTCAGGAGAATCCAGTCATGAAGTGCGTTGATGCTCGCCATTTAATCCATCTTTCCGTCGGCGATGACACGCTGCCCGCGGAAGAGCAGCAGTTGAGCGATCACCTGCATGTTTGTTCTGACTGTCGCGCATACAACGCCGGCACGGTGGACGCGATGCATGTGCTGCAGTCGCTGCGTGATGATACTCCGGACAATGATCCGGCACCGGATTCTGTCTGGCCCGCGATTGCTGACAGAATTCGCTCACGCAGCGTGCAGCCTGCGCGGCACGTGCGACAGTTCAACGGAGCCGTCGCGGCCGTGTGTGCCTGCTCGCTGACACTGGCTCTCGTGACGATTGTTCAAAATCTGCCGGTGAATACACGGCCGTCGTACAGTGGCGGTGCCATGCCAGGTTCGAATGTGGATTGGCAGCCAGTTGGTAATTTGCGGCCGATTGATCCAAACAACCCGGCCGCCGGCTACTACGACACGACCAATCGCCGAATCTATGCGCCGACGTTTCCCGTTTCGTCCGGCCAGCCAGATTTCTAGAGAACGGCTGCTGCAGAAGCGCCACGAACGCGGACACACGGCGGCGCTAGTCTTCCAGGACCATCAGTTCCAGCTTGCGGAACTCACACGGGTGGCTTTCGGACTGCAGCGAAATTGAACCGCCGTGCAGAGCCAGCTTGCCGTCCTTGATAAGCCTCTTCGCGCTTGCGTCCCGCTCGTCCAGTTGCGGCTCTGTGTATTCCAGCACCACTTCGCCATCCAGAATGTGACGAATGACTTTGTTGCCGCGGACCTCGATTTCCGCCGTCACCCATTCGTCCAGATGATGTGTGTTCGAACTGGATGAAATGCAGTGCTGCAACTGCAGCTTGCCGTCCATGACGACGTTTGTGCCAGGCGTACAGAGATTCGACGTCGTGCGCTTGTCGGTACCATTGCCGGCCAGCAACTGCACTTCGATGGACACCGGGAAGTCCTGGTCGTCGGTCATCGTTTCCGGCTGCTGCCCGTGAATCATGATGCCGCTGTTGCGAAGAGCCCAGCCGGGACCTCCGGCGCACTGTTCATCAACGAAACGGTATTCGACCCGCATCCGATAGCTGGAAAATTCGCCGTTGTAAAACAGATGCCCGAAGCGTTCGTTGAATGTCTCGTAGGCATCCTTGTCGTAGCGGACCTTGATCAGGCCGTCTTCCACCCGGAACGTGTTGCCATAGTTTTCACCGACGGGGCTGTAGCGGATCTTTGGAGTCCAGTTGGTCAGATCTTTCCCGTTAAACAGCGACACCCATTCGCCGGGCTTGAATTCCTGCTCGGCGGCAGTGGAGTCGGCGGCAACGAGTGCGACGATCGTAAACAGAAGAAGACGCAGCATGAACAGGGCTCCGGATAGTGCTTGCTGAATTGGCGACGTTCCGCCTGACCAGGGTTACTCTCCCAGGCAATACAGATGACCAAACGTTCGCAGATAGATTCGTCCGTAGGCGGCCGACAGAGAAGCTCGCGTGCCTTCGGCCAGGTGATTTCGGGCGACGACTTCGAATTCATCGGCCGCTTTGACGACGGTTGTCTCACCTTCTTCGCTGGTGAAGTAGACCAGTCGATTCGCTGTGATTGGCGAGGCCACGTGCGTTCCGCCAACGCGCCCCTGCCAGACGGTCTCACCGTTCACCGCGTTCACGCAGGTGGCGGCACCGGTATCATTGATCATGTAGACACGATCCCCCAGCAGCAGCGGAGCTGCCAGGCGTGAATTGCCGGTTTCGCGGTTCCAGACAACGTGAGTTTTGTCGACGTTGCCTCGCGTGGATTCTTCGAGCCTCACCGCCAGAAGATTCGCCGACCGCGACCCCGTGTTCAGGATTGCCATGTCGCGAAAAAACAGCGGCGGAGCGGCTGCGTTGAAATCATCGTGCGTGATCGTCCACAGTTCTTCGCCGGTCAGCGCGTCATAGCTGAACGCCGCTCGCGAACCGACAGAAACAACCTGAGTCCGACCGTTCGCCTCAACCAGCCCCGGCGTGCTGTAGGCTTTTCGCAGGTCGCCTTCCAGTTTCGGCTGACCATTTTCATCAAGGTCGCCGTAGTCGGTTGTGCGGGGTGTCTTCCACACGGTTTCGCCGGTGTGCTTGTTCAACGCGGTCAGAAACTGAGCATCGATGCCGTCAAAAGTCAGGATCAGCAGATCCTGAAAAACAACCGGTGACGACCCGGGACCACGAAAATGCCGGGCATTGATATCGCGCCGTTCCCACACAGTTTCCGCCGTTTTCGGATTCAGTCGAGCAGTGCCGTAGGTGCCGAAATGAACGTACACCGCGTCGTCTTCCAGAACACATGAGGGCGACGCGTAAGTGTTCACTTCGTTGCCCAGAGGTTCCGGATCGGCGTTCTCAAACAGCAGCCGGTGGTGGACCACAGACCCGGTGTCAGCGTTCAGGCAGTAAATATACTGGCGGGTGCCGTCGGCAGTCGCGGCTGTGAGCCAGACCTGCCGATCGCCCAGAACCGGAGTCGAATGGCCGAAACCTTCCAGCGGAACCTTCCACCGCACGTTGTTTCCGGTCTCCTCATCCCATTCGGCAGGGATTCCCTCAGCATGAACGGCCGGAACCTGGCCGTTCCGTTCCGGCCCGTTGCGATTCGGCCATGCCGGTTCACCGGCGCGAAGACCGGCCAGCGGGCTGAGCATGATCAGAAGGCCCGCGGCGACGACAGGCACCGATCGGCAGGAATGCTTGAGGCGTAGGCAACGCGTCATGCGGAGTGACTCGAATAAAAAGACGCTGCGGTGAAACACCCGGAACTTGTACAAAGCGACCGGCCGAAGCGATCTTCATGACCGGACGGATCACATAGTTGAACATGGCCGGTGTGCGTCCGCAACCAAACGAACAACACGGACGGAACCTGCGTGGGACTCCCCGCCGACGTTGAATGAATCGCGTGCGGTATGTCAGACTTCAAACGACTCGGCAGGCACAGTGCCGACCCGGCTGCCATCACGAAAACGGATTCAGCGACCTGATACCAGCATCACCCAGGAAACAGACACCCAATCCGCACGGAAACTCCACGCAGACAGTCTGCATTGTGGCACTGGGAAGGGCCACGGGGTAAGAGGGAGTTTGCGGTGAGTTGAGTGAGCGGCTGGTCTGTCGTATCGTGGCGCTCTGAAAAGGAGTTCAGGATGCCCCGGACACGACGTCGGCTTGACGCGGCTTTCCGATCGAAAGCGATTCGCGGATTGCAGATGATTGGCGAGACTGCGAAGCAGTTCCATGTTACCCGACCCAGGTCACGATGTGGAGTTTTCAGATGTCATATCGGTGGTACTACCAGTTGCTGAATGACGAGTTTGGTCCGGTTCCGGAAGTCCAGATTCTGGAGCTTGCAGAAGATGGCACTCTGAGTGACGGTGATCTGGTGCGCCGTGAAGACAGCCAGGTCTGGGTACCTCTTCGTCAAATGCATGCTGACAATGCTGCCTCAGTTCCCAGCGCTGAACCTGAGCAGCTGGGAGATCTTTCTGAACTGTCTTTCTCGTTCGGTGATTCGTCTGCAGTGCCACACGACGAAGACAGGTCCTGCGATCTTCGCATCGACGACATCTGCTTCGAAGACGCCTCCGCCCAACCACAGGTCGCGTCCCGTGCCGCAGGCAGCGCCCACGACGACTCGACTGAAAATGACGCGTGGTACTGTCTGTCGATGGGTGACGTGCTCGGACCACTTCCGCGGCGAGCCTTGATTCGGATGGCCGACAGCGGAATGCTGACGGAAACGGATAAGGTGCGCAGCAGTGAAGCTGCTGACTGGGTGCCGTGCACAGAAATCCCCGAACTCGCAGCGTCGTTTTTGAGCATCAATCGACGCGCAGAGAAAGCCACAAAGGCAGGCACGTCCGGGGCGCTCAAAACGCCTTCGCCAGGACGACCTCAGCACACAGATGGTGGTCGAGTCGCTCCCAATGATTCAAAACCCGTCCGCCCGCGAACGAAAGTGCCCCGGCAGCGCGCCACCCGGACAGACGGTCGTCCGAAAAAGAAACGACCTGTTCCGCAGGAAGATGTGCCTGACGCACTTTTCAACGAGGTGTTCGCGGACGAACAGCAAAAACCATCGAACGTCAAAGCGTTCACCGCTCCCGCGTTGACGAAAGTGACCGCGAATGCCGAGGCCGGTTCGAGCGCCGCTGCTGATTCTGCTGTCGAAGCGTCTGCTGCGCCCGCGTCCAGCCTGTCGTCCGCGGTGTTCTCAGCGGCTGAGGCCGCATTGCCGAAGACAAAAACGAAGACGAGCAAGCGCCCATCTTCCGGGAAGTCTTTCCGTATGCCGGAGATGCCTCAGCCAAAGACACTCGGCATTGCCGCCGGAGGCCTTCTGGCCATTTTGCTGGTGGTCGGATTTGCCACGGGAAAAGTGTCGTTGTCTTCCATTGGTTTCTCTGTAAACGCCAAGTCGGCGCTGACCGAATTCGGGCGCGAATACACGCAGATGTCGGCGTCTGCGATTTCTGACGAAGACTGGAAACAATTCGGTGATCGCGTCCGGCCGGTGATCAAGAAGATTCATGGCGATATTGTCAAGAAACGCACGCGCACACCGGACGATACTCGCTACGCCCAGGCAGCGTCCAAATTGCTGCTGATTGTCGACGACAGGCCGGACAACACGGAAAGCCTGCAGAAGAACTTTGCAGATTTTCAGGAACTGATGGGCGGCAGTTAGGTCGTTCGTTCCGTACAACGTAACGAATGTGTGCGTGATGGTTTCACGAGTGGTCAGCCTGGCGACCGGGCGGTAAGTCCAGCGCGTGGCAGAAGCACATTGCGCTCGTAGGTTCGCACCTGTTCCATCCATTCTATGCCTGGCGGAACGTCGTTCTGCAGGCAGTAATAGTTCCACACCGCGCCGAACGGCAGCGTCTTCATTTCCTCCAGCAGCGCCAGCCGCGAGGTGTAATCGCCTTCGGCTTCGAACTGCCGCAGCACAGAAATTGGTTCCAGCAGCGCCATCAGCAAAGCCTTCAGCATGGCTCGTGTTCCGATGACCCAGGCCGCCACACGGTTGATGCTGGCATCGAAGAAATCCAGTCCGATGTGTGTGCGACTCAGGAACCCACCGCGAACCACTTCCTGAGCAATCGCCAGCAGTTCATCCGTCAGCAGAACGACATGGTCACTGTCCCAGCGAACGCCGCGACTGACGTGCAGCAGAATTTCAGGCACACAGCGCAGCACGGACGAGATCTTGTCGGCAATGGATTCGGTAGGATGAAAGTGTCCGGCATCCAGACACAGCAGCTTTTGACGCGTCACCGCATATCCGAGATAGAACTCGTGTGATCCCACGACATAGCTTTCCGACCCAAGACCAAACAGCTTGCATTCAACCGCGTCCAGGTTGTGTGCTGCGTCGAGCTCCTCCGCAAAGATTGCGTCGAGTGATTCAGTCAGCCGCTCGCGTGGTCCGTTACGGTCCACAGGTAAATCTTTCATGCCGTCAGGAATCCAGACATTTGTCACGCACGGCGAATTGAGCTGCCGGCCCATTGAGGCCCCAATGCGCCTGCAGGCAATTCCGTGGGCGATCCAGAACGACCGGATGCGGGAATCGCGGTGGGACAGCGTGAAGCCATCGTCGGCAAGAGTGTGGGCAAAAAACGTGGGGTTGAAGTCCAGGCCTAACTGCTGATCTGCGGCCCAGTCGATCCAGCTTTGAAAGTGCTCCGGGCCGATTTCGTCGCGCGGCACTTGTCGGTCAAAGTCGCCATAGCTGGCGTGCAGATTCAGGCGATGCTTCCCCGGAATCAGCGAATACGCCAACTGCAGATCGGACCGCAATTCGTCCGCAGTGCGTGCTTTGCCAGGATAGTTTCCGGTGACCGCAAGTCCTCCGCCGATGTCGCTGCGAACGTTTTCAAACCCCGCGACATCGTCCCCCTGCCAGCAATGGACGGACACGGGAATTTCACTCAAACAGCGCAGCGCGGCACCGACATCGACACCAAGCGATTCAAAATGCTCAACGGCAAGCTCGTAACTCTGCCGGAACTGACTGCTGTGTGGTGCCATACCGCTGATCCCGTTCTTGTTGGACACGCCTCCGGTCAGGGCAGCCCGGTCGTGCTGATGTTACGCTATATCGCGTGCCGGACGCGCATTGTTCCCGAACGAGACGCATGACGTCACAGGCACAAGCCATTCTGCCCGCTGACTTGAACGTGCCGAACTTGAACGTCCCGAATGCATGTGCCGGGCGAAAAACACGAAAGTCCAGGGACCAGGAATCCTGGACCTGCGGATTAAAGATTCACTGGCAAAGACTCAAAGCATGGTTGTGTGTGCAAACGCTCGTATTGCGAATGTTTCCGGCGAAAGTTGCATACCCCCGCCCGCTCGACCCAGCCAGATTCGGCAGACTTTACAGGGATTCCGAAACGATCGCGAGCCATCGCGTACCGAAATCCAGCGTAAGCCGGACCTGTGTATCGCCACTTTTTCAGGCCACGCCATGTATGGTGAAACTGTGCGATCGGAAAGTACCGCAGTGCTCCATGCGGCGATCGCCCATTCGAACCGCGCGTCGTTACTGCGCTGTGCATCAGGACCTGTGCTCACCTGAATTGCCTGATGTCGCGTCAATCACAGAGCGGCGTTTGTCGGCACAATCGCGTGCCATCGTATACACGGAACAGATTCGCTGCACGGAGCGGGGACCGGGGTTCGCACAAATCATACTTGAGCATTACAGACACCGGTTCGCCGTAGCCGCCTGACTCCACTACCAGATCCTCCGGCGCGGACCGTTGAGGATTCTGCCAGTCAACTTGCAACGAACGCCGTATGCGCGAGTCAGCAGCAGAAACACGGAGCTCACGATCGTCTTTCCCGCAAACCTCGCGAAGGCCGGGACTGCGGAATCCCGGACGAACCACTGAGCCAGCAGGATCAGCGGAAGGGAAAGTAAACCGTATGTAGCCAGTACGACGAATCCTGGCTGTAACGCACGGACCTGCTCTCGTGTGACATAAGGCGATGGAACACATCGATCAATCCGAATGGCGTCAGCCATGCAAACATGCTCTGCAGGAAGTCGGAGGCGACCGAATTCAGCGCAGCGCGTTTCAGTCACTGAACGGACCGCGAGCCCCGGACACCAGGCCCAGCCCGACCGCAAAATCAATGATCACTGCGATGAAAGCTTTCGCGTCCATCTTTTTTGACAGGCCCCTCAACATTGACATTCCCGCTTCGAGATTCGATGCTCAGTACAACTTCGGGGCGAGCAGCCGGGTTCCCGGTGATGACGCCCCCACTCGAACTCCATTTAGCGAGAAGCAGGAGGCGGTCATGAAGTCGCTTTCCTTGTAAACTGCACTTTCGGAGATCTCGATAGCCCAGGCGAGCGTTGGGGGCGGTGGTCGGGATGATCGGTTGGCGGGGGCGCGGGAGGATTTGTCTGGAAGAGAAAGGGGCTCTCGCGGTATCACGCGGGTTCATCACACCCTGCC
>CAZHET010000139.1:0-13201 GCA_964531585.1 uncultured Planctomycetaceae bacterium
ATTTCCACATCAGTACCTGTGGATTTCAGCTCAAATGTCGCATCTCCGGAGGTCACCTTTGATCCCGGTTCCAGCGTCTCAAACGAGAGCGTTTCGACACTCGTCGGCACAACGAAGGTAATTTCCCCCTTGAGCACTTCGACATCGGCAACATCGCTGGTCGTGTTCAGCAGGGCGACGGGAGTGATCCACTGAATTGCTGTTTCCGTATGCTGTGGCATCAGTCCAAAACCGTTTCCACCAGAATGTTCCAGCGATTTGCCGCCGGTTCCGACGCGGTCGGTGATCCGAATCGTGAAGTTCTCGTTCTCTTCCGCATGCTGGTCTGTGTCTAACGAACTCAACAGCGAAACAACGGACTCGCTCAGGCCGTGGGCGTGGATGCGCAACGTCAGCTGAGCCGCTCCGGAAGGCACCAGCTCGTCGACTTCTCCGACTTCCACGAGGAATGGTCCGGCGAATGCGGGACCGAATTCTCTCGGGCCCGCGGCAACCGTCATCTTCTTCATCAGGTACAGGGGATGCAGGTCTGCCTGTTCGGCAATCTGTTCAATCGCCTGCAGGCGGGACACGCCGGAGACGCTGATCGAAACGGGCTGGCTGAGCTGCGGCAGATCTTCTGTCGGTTCGATCCATTCAAGACTCAATTCGGCCGCCAGCTTTCGTAGCAGTTCACCGGCGGGTACGTTCGTTTCATTGACTGACACCTGCCACATGGTGTTGTAATCATCCAGCGGAATTTCGCCGGGCGGGCCAAGCTGTGGTTTGTCGAAGTGATCCCACTGCCAGTTATCGAACTCATTGTCGCTCCAATCGCCGAATGAGGCGTCACCGGAGAACGACATGTCGGCGTCACCGCCGCCCATGCTCAATATTTCCTCCGGCAACTGAATGCGCCATGAGCCGCCGACCTTAACGAACTCGATCGGTTCGCGGCCGTCCGCGGTGACGACGAATCCCGCCGCGGTGTCGCCGTCAATCTGGACTTCTTCCAGCGTGCCTTTGACTATCGGATTCTCGTCCGGAGCCTGATTTAACGTATCCAGCAGGGCCATGACTTCGCCGATGAACTTTGGCTTGTCCCTGATCGGAGCCGTCATGGCCAGCATCGCCTGCTGAGGATTCGTATCGGCCTGATCCGGGTCTGGTTCGGCATTCGGATCAAGTCCGTGTTTCCTGAACAGGTCCTCAATCTTCCTGCCGGCTTCCGGATCGAACGCCGCGATGAACCCGCTGCCGATGACCATTGTCAGGCAGAACGCGGACTGACTTTCGTCGGTCAGCAAGGCCGATGCTGATTCCATGTCGCCGCTGTCGGCCGCCTGTTTGAAGTCAGCAAACACAGCCTGCGGCGTGTCGTGTGCGGCAGATGTGGTACCAGCCGCTGATGAGCCGCCGGGCTTCGCGGATGCCGCGCTGTCTGCTGCGGCACCGGTTGGCGAAGTGGCTGCCGCATCGGTCGCAGGTGCCGTCGTGGGAGCTGCCTCGTCGCCACAGCCGGCAAGCATCAGCACGATGGTCGTCACCAGACAAGTCACAGAAGTCTTCATCGTTAGCCTCCAGGCAGGTTAGGGATGCGCCGTACCGCGCGGGACATTATAGTCGAAACCGCCGAGCACAACGGTTTTCTTCGAAGACTCATGCCGTGGCTTGTCAGGAACGAAACAAGTTTCTGGCAAACTCGAACACGGCCGCGAATTGCACTCCATTTTCCGCGGAGGTGCTGATCATGCCGAGTGTCGAAGACCGTGTGGAAGCCCTTGAGGCAGAGGTCGCAAGGATTCGCGAGCAACTTAAGAATCTGCCGAACTGGACTTCGCGAATCACCGGGTCAATGAAGGACTTTCCGGAGTTCGATGAAGTTGTGCGACTCGGCCGTCAGATCAGGCGTGAGGGGGCCATTTCAGAACCCCCGCATCCAGAAGGCTGACCGTGTACTTGCTGGACACCGATCACGTCAGCATCCTGCAGCGGCGCGGCGGCCCCGAATTTGCGGCCCTGTCATCCCGGCTTCAGCAGTACGACGGATCGCAGTTCTTCAGTTCGATAGTCAGCTTCCACGAACTTGTCTCCGGATGGAACAGCTACTTGAACCGTGCGAACTCAGCGGATCGGATTGTGCGTGCCTACGCCATGTTCGGGCAGATTCTTGCAGACTTCGCAGCAATGCAGGTTGCGGAGTTCAATGATGACGCCGCCCGAACGTTCGAGACTCTTCGAAGCAACCGCATCCGAATTGCCACGATGGACCTGCGGATCGCATCGATTGCACTGGACAGAGGCTGGGTGCTGCTGACTCGAAACGCTGTTGATTTCGAACCGGTTCCCGGGCTGCGGATGGAAGACTGGACACGGTGACGCGAGAGGCGTCGGTGGAGATCCGACAATCTGACGCAGGCCTCGGCTTCGCCCGAACGTTTACTCAAACACGCCGTGCAGAAACCACGCTTCCTCCGTCAGATCCCGAAACACCCAGAACCGCGAACCGCCCGTCGTGAGCACTCGAAAGTAGTCGCGATGCACCGCGTCGTCAGACCACCATGCCGTCTGAATGCGTTCCGGTCCGGCGGCACTCGCGACTTCGAAACTGGCCCCCTGCCACGCAAAACCGTCGCGAAGTGCGTTTCCTGCACTGTTCGAAATACGAACGGGATGCGGCAGCAGCAATAGCGGACGCGGGGAATGCTGAAGTGCCGGGCGATGCTGATCGTCGGGGGTCACAAGTTCGTGAATGCGGTCGGTCGTTGACGTGGCCACGGACGAATCCGCTGCCGTCGCGATCACAGGCTGGAACTTCACCGCGCGTTCCGGACGAGCGTCGTCATGCAGTTCCGCCGTCAGCACGGCATGCGGGCCAAGTCGACTGCTGAGGCGATCCAGCAGTATCGCCAGTTCTTCCTGCGGTGCGATGTGTTCCGTCAAACTGAACAGGTCCTGTTGTCTTGCCGCCGGCAGCGGTGCAACCGTGGCCTGCATCTTTACCGAACTGACCGGCTCCGGCAGACGGAATGATTCCAGCTTTAGCGTCAGCACGTCCAGCAGATGTTCAGCCGACTGCACCGGACGCACCGTCTCGCCCGCCAGCGGCAGCATTCCGCCGGATTCAAGCTTCAGACGACACACCAGCCGGGTGGCCCCAACGTGGCGCCGCTGAAGCTGTGCGACGATGATTTCCGTCAGGTGTTCCAGTACCTGTTTCACTTCGCTCAGATTCGTGGCCGGGAATTCAGACGACCACGCTGCGGCAATCGGATCAGCTTCGGGAATCGAAGTGAGAATTTCCGAGTCTACTCCCTGAAGTTGCCGGATACGCAGCACGGCCGTTTCCGACAACCGCGACGGAAGATCTTCGACGGGCAGTTGCAGCAGTTGTTCGATTCTCAGAATTCCCAGTTGCGACAGAACGTGCAGGTCGCTCAGCGGCAGCCGAACTGTCGACAATGGCAGCGGCTGCAAATAGTTCGTCGCCTGTCCGGGCGGAACGATGATGACGGGCAGGTCCCAGTCCGCGTCGGCTGGCGACGCGGTTGCGCGCGAGGATGCGTTCGTACGCAACGAACCGCGCGATGTCGCAGCCTGCCGCGGCGGCCGTTCGTCGGCGTGAGCGAACGCCCAGGCGGTTGCGACGGAATCACTGACGGCGGCTCGGCAGCGGTAGCCACTGCGACGCATCACGGCCAGCAATTGTTCTGCCAGCACCGATTCACCACCGAACAGTGAACCGCAGCCCGTAATGTCCAGCATCAGACAGTCCGGCACCGGCAGTTCATCAAGAGCAACCATCGGCGCGAACGACCGCGTTAGCTCCGCCGCGGCCAGCAGTCCGGCCCGGTCGTCAGCGGGTGACCATTCGAAGAAGCAAATTGCGTCGAAGTCCCGCGCGGGTTCAGTTCGACCTGACTGGCCGGACTGCCCCGCCGCACGGCGCGTCGCCGAGTTGCGCTTCGACGTCGCTCGTGGCGAGCTGGCTGCGGGAGCCGCCATGCTGCGCGCTTCTGCCAGTGGCATTCCCGGCCGGACTCCGGCGGTCCACGCGTTTGGCGAGACGGCAATGATCGCAGGCCCGCTGCGCGCGGACGGGTACAGTTCCCGGACAAACTTCAGATCGTCGGCCGTGGCGGACTCGCTGCGTTTGCGTTTCTTCGTTGCCGCCCTGGCCGCGTCCGCGGGCGCGGCGTATACCGCGATGGCGCTCGTAAAAGGACGACGAAACTCCGCTCCCGTGGCGATTTTCGCACGACGGCCTTCCGGAACCGTTGCCGTCCCGCGCTGATGACCCGATGGCTCCGGCAGGCCAGCGGGCGACGCCACGGATTCACTCGCCTGCAGCCGCAACAGACGCTGGACGGGCCAGTTCGGGAATCTCAAACACAGCACTCGTTTCATCGTCAATCCCGAATCGGGCACTGCCGTGATGCAACACCGCATGGCGCGACCTCAACAGCTTCACGGTGACCGATGTGCCAGCATAACGAGTCGCGGACGCGGCTGCGTCTGCGGAAGGGGAAGACTTCTGCCGAGCCGTTGCGTCAGATGCTGAACGAACATGCAACCGCAGATCCGCCCACGACGAATGCTTCATCGCCGATGCCGGTCTTACCAGGAACACGGTCACCGAGCTGCGCTCGACCGCCAGTTGCAGACGACGCAGCGCCGTCGACGAAATCCGGTCCAGCCAGCACACAATCACGCGCACGCCGGAACAGCGGGCCAGTTGTTCCAGTGCCCACAGCGTGTCTCGCCGCAACGCAGTTTGTGCCGGGCTGACATGAGCCGAGGAAGAATCATTGTCCGGCCGAATCAACAGCAACCGTGACAACGGCAAACCGAGCGCCGCGGCGGCAACGGGATGGAACTGACGTTCCGGATCCGGCACCGCGAACGCTCCGGGCTTCGTCAGCAGCGGCAAAGCACATGTCACCGCCAGAGACATCGCCGCCTGACCGGGACCGTCGCTGATCCATTCAACGATTGATCCGGCGGGCCATCCGTGCTGCGGCAGCAGGCGATCGAGCGAAGCGAACCCGGTTGTGAATACGTCCTGATCGGTGGCACGGAATTCCGACTGCAGCAACCGTTGGCGCAGCGCGCGAACAGCGTCGGACTTCAGGGGCTGAGCGGGCATGGGAAATCGTTTCCGCTGACGAAACGGGTTCCCTACCCTCCGGGACAAGAAACGGTGCGAGTTTCGCCTGACAGTCCCTCTGATCGGCAAACTCACCCAACGCTTTTTAGAGAAGTTGACAGAAAGAGTCAACTTCGGTGAAGTGCCGCTCGTTCGAGGGCTTCATCTCGTTTCATTGCCTCGTGCCAGGGCTCTGCCATCTACCTCGTTCCAGCGCTCTGTCCAACGCCGTGACGGATTCTGATGCGGGAAAACGCACGTCGTTTAACCCGTGGCCGAGAGGCCAGGTTGGGGTAACCGGAGACGGCCTGGCCTGTGGTGTCAAGAATCTGGTGTTGACTGGGAATTCCGCTTGCGCCAGTTTTGTTCGCGGGTTTCTGAGAGCCAATGACCTGAAAGGCCTATTGAGCCGCGAAGCGGCGGCAGCAACGTCGCTCTGCCGTCGCCGCTTCGCGGCTGAAACGATCTTCGGTCAATCGCTCTGCGGACTCACGCCCGCAGCTATGCGGTATCACGGCTACGCCGCTCAAAACACTCCACAGCGTTGACTTTGGCGGCGAATCGCAGGGAACAAATCTGTCATCAATGATCTCCGAAAACACAGCAGTCAACCACAAATTCCTGACACCCCCAACCTGGCCTCTCGGCCACGGGTTAAACGATTCACAACTCTTCACGGCGTTGGGCTCGGCAGGAGCCGCGACGTCCCATCTCGTGGCGGACGCTGCCAGCGTCCGGAGAGCCACGAGTGCCACGAGTGCCACGAGTGCCACGGAACCTTCGATTCGCGAGTCTCGTCCTCGCGAATGCGGTTGTGCCACTACTATGCCGCCCGGCGAAGGAAAGCCGCGGTGGCGGGCATGGCCTGTTCCTCGCTGATCTGAGGTTCGGGGAACGTCAGCAGGTTCAGTGCGAACTCTTCCATCTGCAGCTTGTTGCTGTAGACCGGATCGCGCCAGTCGCCGATTCGTCCGGACCGGACAGCTTCGACCATTTCCCGGACTCCTTCCGACACATCGACGCTCGCACGAAAACCCACCAGCGACCGGATTTTTTCGAACGACACGCGATAGCTGCGCGGATCGCTGTCGTCGCACGATTCATGAATGACGGTACCGGGCACATGCTCGGCGACCATTCGTCCAAGCTCACTGATCGTGTAGTTCTGGCTTTCGTCGCCGACGTTGAAGATCTCACCTCCAACCACATGCAGCGGCGATTCCAGCATCGTCAGGCAGGCCCGAGCCATGTCGCGCACATGCACAAACGGCCGGGAGTAGTGCCCATTAAAGACGCTGATTTCGCCTTCCGACACGGCTTTGGCGCTGAACAGATTGGCGACCAGATCGAACCGCGGCCGCGACGACAGCCCGTACGCTGTACCGAATCGCAGGATCGTCGGCTGGAACACGTCGTCAGCCGTTTCCAGCAGAGCCTTTTCCGCGTCGATCTTTGTCGTGGCATACAGCGACACGGGATTCAGCACTCCTTCTTCGTTGATGACGCCCTGGTTGCTGGCATCTCCGTAGACGCTGCAGGTGGACGCGAACACAAAGCGGCTGATGCCGTTCGCGCGAGCCATCTGAGCCATCATGCGGGCCGCCTGATAATTGACGGCGATTGTCGTGTTCTTGTCGATGGCGCAGGCCGGATCGCCGACGATGGCGGCCAGATGAACGACCGCGTCCATTCCACGCAGCGCCCGTACGACGTGTTCAATGTTGCGGAAATCGCCTTTCATGACTTCCAGCCGGCGGTGGCCCAGCAGATCTTCCAGCGGTTCCAGTCCGAACATCTGCAGATCGAGAACTCTCACACGGTAGCCGGACTTCAGCAACTGCCGGACAAGCTCCGACCCGACATAGCCCGCTCCACCGACCACCAGAACATCTTCGACCTGGCTGATTCCGGCGGCCGGAACTCGCGGGACGAAGCGGAAGTACGATGCCAGCGACATTCGGGACACGCGAGTCAGCGCGATGGCTCCGAACAGCAGCGCCCACGCGATGAATGCCAGTTGAAACGGCTGAAGATCGCGGCGGAGCAGCAGCGTTCCGAAGGCAACGTGCAGGACTGCACCGACGGCACACGCCTTGGCGACGGCAGCCAGCCGGTCCGCCACGCGGCTGCTGGGGCGAGGCCGGTAGAACCCGGTCAGGCACAGCAGTCCAACCGCGGTTGCTCCGAACCAGACCGCGTTGAACAGGTAGATGGAATTCACCCGCCCGGCGATCGATCCGACCGGGTCAGATGTCGAAAAACTTCCATTGGCAACAAGTCGCAGCAGACTGGACGCCATCAGCACGATATTCGCAATCGCGAAGTCGGCCGCAAACCGCGGCAGCAGGTGCTTCCACGATGCCGAACCGAACATGCGAAATCGGATGGATTCGAGAGACGGGATCTGAAGACGTCCGGACGGTTGCGTTGGCACAGCGGATTCCTTTCCTCTCAGTTCAAAGGCACTCAGCCGCGGAGAAGGAACGGACGGACGCCGTGGAGTCATCCCGGCCGGTCGACTGCAGTTCCGCTGCTGAATACGGGTGAACGCGGAGAGGGCGAGAAAATGATGAGAGGCGAGACGGGGAAGGGAGAGGTCGCCGCGTGAGAAAGCGACGAGGCCGAGACATTAAACCGTGTGACGGATTTCGGGCAGGCCAGATTCCCGCCACTTGAGCGTTTGTGCGGCATGTCCGGGAAATTCTGACAACGTGCTGCACACAACCCGGCGGATTTTGCCGATGGAAGCCGCGGGCGCTGTCTTTGAATCCCCACTCAAGCCCGTAGAATGCGGCAGTCTCCCCGGTTTCCGCTTATCTCAGGACCTCGCCGAATGGCCACCGAATCTGCCGTCACCACTCCAGCTCCGCTCAGCGCCGTTCCCGATTCGCGAGGCCGTTTCGGAGAATTCGGCCGTCGCTACGTGCCCGAAACTCTGATGTACGCTTTGGACGAACTGACCGAAGCGTACGAAGACGCCAAACGGGATCCGGCGTTCGATCGCCGTTTTCGCGAATTGCTGAAGAACTACGTCGGCCGTCCGAATCCGCTGTACTTCGCGGAACGCCTGACCGAAGCCTGCGGCGGCGCAAGAATTTTCTTCAAACGGGAAGACCTGAACCTGACCGGCGCGCACAAGATTAACAACACGATCGGTCAGGCGCTGCTGACGCTGCGAATGGGCAAGAAACGAATCATCGCCGAAACGGGAGCCGGCCAGCACGGAGTTGCCACGGCCACCGCGTGTGCTCGCTTCGGTTTTCCGTGCGTCGTTTACATGGGCGAGGAAGACGTGCGACGCCAGAAGCTGAACGTCTTCAACATGCGGACGATGGGAGCCGAAGTGCGGCCCGTCACAACCGGTTCTCGTACTTTACGGGATGCCATCAACGAAGCCATGCGCGACTGGATGGCGTCGGTGCGTGACACGCACTACATCATCGGCAGCGTCGTCGGTCCGCATCCGTTTCCAATGATGGTGCGCGATTTTCAGTCGGTCATCGGCCGTGAAGCTCGCGAACAGTCGCTGGAAATGATTGGCCGGCTTCCCGATGAAGTTATTGCCTGCGTCGGCGGCGGTTCGAATTCGGCCGGCATGTTCTATCCGTTCATCGATGACAACACCGTGAATCTGACCGGCGTCGAAGCGGGCGGCCGAAGCTCGAAGCTCGGCGATCACGCCAGCACGCTGACCTACGGCAAACCGGGGATTCTGCACGGCAGCTACAGCTACGTTCTGCAGAATGACGACGGTCAGACGTCCGATGTGCATTCGATCTCCGCCGGGCTGGATTATCCGGGAGTCGGCCCGGAACACAGCTACTGGAAAGAAACCGGCCGGGTCTCATACGTCAGCGCCACCGACGACGAAGCACTGGCGGCGTTTCAGAAGATGGCGCGGCTGGAAGGCATCCTGCCGGCAATTGAGACCTCTCACGCAATTGCCTACGCCATGAAGGCCGCCGCAGTACGCAACAAAGACGAAGTCATCGTCGTCTGTCTGTCCGGCCGAGGCGACAAGGACGTGAACGAAGTCGCAAGGCTGACCGGTCAGGAAATGTAGCGGCGCCTTCACGCACAGCTTTGCAGTTTTCCAAACAATTCGGCCGCCGGAGCGCCACATTTGCCACCGGTGCACCACACAGAACAGCCGTCCGCAAATCCTGCGTGTACTCCGGTCCTGCAGGCGCTCCGTTACCCGGACGGTACAGAGAACCATGCCCGACTCCGACGACCAACGCACCGAAGACCGCCTCGTTCGCATTGAAACTGCGCTTGCTCATCTGCAACACGATGTCGAAGAACTGAATCAGGCGCTGACTCGTTACTTTGGTCGCCTGAAGGAATTCGACGAACGTTTCACACGTCTGGAACTGGAATTCGAATCGCTACACGAAGGTCCGGAACACCGCGACGCCGCGGACGAAAAGCCACCACATTATTAGCACCCCCTTCACATGCTCCGCCGATACGACAGCTCACAGTCCTGGCAGTGGAATCTCGACAATGCTCCGCGGGAACTGCCCGCACAACAACGACCTGCGATTGCGGACATCGCGGGTGACTGGTCGTGGTGCGGTCTTTCTGTGGCGTCGCCGCTGGGCATTCCCGCCGGACCGCTGCTGGACGGTCGCTGGTTGCTGTACTACGCGTCGCTGGGTTTCGACATACTTGTCTACAAGACCGTGCGCAGCAGTGCCCGGGAATGCTATCCGCTGCCGAATCTGGTTCCCGTCAGGAGCGAGCCGATGACGGATGCCGGTGACGTTGTGCCGGAATCACCGGCGATGCACGGAAGCTGGGCCGTGTCATTCGGAATGCCATCGCAGCCGCCGGACGTGTGGCGGCGCGACGTCGAAGACACTCGACGCAGTCTGCCCGCCGGCAAGGTTCTGGTTGTTTCGGTCGTCGGCACCCAGGACGCTGCGATCACCGAACCGGAAGCGTCACTGGAACAACTGGCCGACGACTTTGCTCGCTGTGCGGCATGGGCGGTGGACAGCGGCGCGCACGGCATTGAAGCCAATTTCTCCTGTCCCAATGTATCCACCGCCGACGGGCAGTTGTTCCAGCAGCCGGATGCGGCGGCCAGCGTCGCTGAACGCATTCGCGAGTCGATCGGCAGCGTGCCGCTGGTTGTCAAGATCGGCCGTGTGGCGACTTCAAACGAAGCGGCACTGCTTGTCGACGCGTTGAGCCCGTTCGTCAACGGCCTGGCAATGACGAATTCGATCGCCGCGCGAGTACGCGGCGCTGACGGTTCGCTGTTGTTCGACGGCCAGCCGCGAGGCATCTGTGGCGACGCCACGCGGACCGCATCGGTGGCTCAGACTCGCATGTTCGCACAGATCGCCGCGAAGCGTCCACGTCCGCTGCACCTGGTTGGGGTCGGCGGAATTTCCACGGCTGGTCATGTGCGCGAATATCTTGACGCCGGAGCTTCCTCGGTCGCGCTGGCCACAGCCGTCATGACTGATGCGCTCGTTGGTGCGAAGATTCGCGACGAATGGAAATGATGCTAACGCCAACGACGCGAACTGCGGCGGAGATGCTGGTCGTTGTGCATGACGTCGCGCCTCCGTTCGCGGACGAACTGCGGGCGGATTCTCGTGTGCAGTCGTGCCGCGCTGGCATGGGAAGGAATTCACCGACGAGCTTCCGCGGCTGCTGAGCGTCCTGCGTGATGCGCTACCACGCGCTGGAATCCTGCGGTGATTCACAGTCGCGTCAGCAACTGGCGACATCGTCATACGACTGGGGCTGGCTGAGACCGGCGGCCTGGGCGGGGCACGAGCTGGGCTTTTTCCGCCGCTGGTGGAACCCGGACGCCGTGCCGTGTGTGGTGATTCACCCGGCGGACATTCGTCGCGGATGGCTACCGCGCATTCTGCGACTGATGCAACAACTGCTCGACGAGGGCCGCCTGCCGGTTGTGCCGCGGTCGCTGATGCCGGTCAGCAATGTCTGCAACGAAGCCCCTTGAGCCGCAGACAGGCAGCGACATCAGGCAGCGTTTGTCAAAAGGGCGGAGCACTGCCGCGCGGCTCAGGCAGGCTGCACCTCAAAGCCGAATCCCGGCCGGTCCGGTGGTCGCATGGAGATTCCCTCCGGGCCTCGCGTGATGCCGTTGTCTGCCTCGAAGCGTTCGTAGACCTCGCGCGGGCCGCCGGGCCATGGCAGGAACATTTCGCACCAGGGAGTGTTGTCGTTGCTGATCACAAAATGCGCAGCTCCGCCACGCCAGCCACCATGAGGAATGACGGGGGTGTCATGGGCTCGGGCCAGCGCATCGATCCAGCGCAGCTCCGTTAATCCGCCGCACCAGTTCATGTCCGGCTGCCAGATGTCAGCGGCCTTGTGGCGGGCGAGCAGCTCGAAGCCGTACCGCGTGTATTCGTGTTCGCCGGTCGCCATTCTGGTGGAACTGACGCTGGCATTCAGGCGTTCCATGCCCACGTAGTCGTCCGGCATCAGACATTCCTCCATCCAGTAGACACGATATGGCGCGAGCCGCGCCGCAAGCTGTTCCGTGTACGCTTCAGTCAGTGCCATCCAGCAATCGAGCATGATTTCTCCTTCGTCACCCAGAAGCCGGCGGGCTCGCTGGACAAGCTGCTCGTTCCTGTCGAGCCCGTCCTCGCCGTCCGCCGGACCGTGTGGCAGAGCGAGTTTGATTTTCCGGAAGCCGAATTCCACGGCCTGCTCGATGTTGTTGCCTGTGCAGTAACCAGGCACACTCTGTCGGTCGACTCCGCCCAGCAACTGATACACGGGCTTGTTGAGAGCCTTGCCGACAATGTCCCACAGAGCATTGTCCACGGCGCTGATGGCATGCACGGCAACGCCCTTTCTGCCGTAGTACAGCGTTCCGCGCCACATGATGTCCCACAGCCGTTCGACCTGAAACGGATCCTCGCCGACGAGCAGCTTGGGAAATTGTCCGTCAACAACTGCTGCCGCGCCTGGGCCACCGTAGCCGAACCCGGTGATGCCTTTGTCCGTTTCGACCATAACGGTGTCCGGCCCGAGATTCTCGGCATAAAACAGCGATCGACGCGGCTTGAAACGCGGATAGATCGACAACGGATTGGCAATCTCGACTCCCGAAGTGTTCCACGAACCTGCGGCGGGCTCATAAGCCGGCAACGGCCGCGTCGGTGCGAGGTTGACGGCCCGGATGGCGGTGATTTTCAAACCGCTGTCTTCGTCGCGAAACGGCAGAGGTGCCGGTTGCGGAAAGCGGGCTTCCGCATCCGACGACTGTGCCCTGACTTCTCCGGCAAGGCTGAGCAGACCGGCGGTGGCGGCGGTTTTGACGAATGTGCGGCGGTGCATGGCAACGGACTCTCTGAAGCATTGTGAACGGCCGGATCACTCGGCCTCGTCGAAACTGTCTGCCGGTTCCTGATACCGGTTGCGGATCATCGTGACCTCATTTCCCCGGTCGCTGAATTTCACGGCGTCCATGATGGTGTGCATCAGAGCCAGGCCTCGACCGGATGTCGGGTCGGCTCCGATCGTAGGAGCCAGCGGATCGATGCCGGATGTGTCGAAACCGTTGCCGTCGTCACGAATGATGAACTCGGCTCGTTCGCGATTAATGTTTGCAGTCAGATGGATGCGGCGGTCGCGGTAAGGTTCCATGTAACAGCGTTCGCGCAGCAGTTCGGCCCGGCGGTCGTCGTCGACTCGGCCGTTCTCACTGCCGATTTCCAGATTGCCGTGGTACAGAGCGTTCAGCAGTGCGGCTTCGACTGCCAGCCCGACTCGCAGGCGTTCGGTTTCACTTCCCAGCGGCAGGCAGCGCAGCATACGCTGAAGAAACGACACCATCGACGGGACAAGACTGGGATCGTTGTGCAGCGTGAATACCATCTGAGCGGTCTCCAGGTGATGCATCAACTGCGGCGGAATCAGACCTTCACTGGACGCATGCAGAATGCGTACGACCGTGCTGATCAGATCCTGAGCCAGGCGTCGCTTGGGCACGTAACTGGTGGCTCCCGCACGCATCGCCGTGGCCGCCATCTCTTCACTTCCCTGAGCGGTCATCAGCACAACGGGAACCATCGGATA
>CAZHET010000140.1:0-7482 GCA_964531585.1 uncultured Planctomycetaceae bacterium
GCACTTCGCTGTGCGGCGCGTGCTGGTCGCGCTGTTTTTGCTGGTTCCGCTGCTCCATGCGGCGCGCGGGGACGAACTTCCGTCGGACTCCACGGCACCACTCATCTTTCAGCCCGCGTCGCTCGAAGAACTTGCCGCGGCGGTCCGTTCCGGCCTGTATGTGCCGGTCAGCCGTGAGGCGCTTCGGTTGCTGATGGAACAGCGGGATCCCGAACGGTTTCCGGTCGCTCCCATGCAACCTGTGGTTCAGGTCGCCGAGTATTCCGCCGTCCTGGACGGACAGACACTGACGGAAGGCAGGCTCCGCTTCTCACTGGATGCGGCAGCGAGATCGCCGGCCGCCGGTGCCGTCGTGCTGGGACAAACCAACCTGCAGCGGCTGATGCTGACAAGTCATGGCGAGAGACTTTCCCTGGTCGCACCTTCGAACGGGGAGCTTGCGATTCTCTCGTTGCCCGCCTTCGGCAGTGTCGATGGGACGTGGGAGCATCAGGGGCGAGCCGAGCAGACGGAGACACGCTTTGACCTGCAGTTGCCTGACTGCGTTCTGTCGTCGTTTCGACTGCGGACTAAGCCCGGCGTACGCATCACCAGCCCGAACGCGCTGATCACGAAGGAACGCGAGACGCCCGGCGCCGAGCACTGGGTGTTGTTCCCGCGCAACCATCGGGAGCTTTCGCTGATCTGCTCGACGAACGACCAGGAATACTCGACAGCGCCAGTCCCGGCGCTGGCACTGCAGTCGGAATTTGTCTGTTCCGAGGAAACACTGGACGCGGTGTGGGCCGTCGGCATCGGGGACGAAGTTCCGCGGGGCGAGTTTCAGTTTGAGTTTTCCGCGCCATGCGACGTCACTGAAGCGGTGCTTGATGACGGCACCAGCCTGACGGTCACGCTGCTCAGCGAATCGCCGACGAAGATTGCCGTTGCATCGCCGCCGCTGTCGCGAAGTACCACACTGACTTTGCTCGGTCATGCCGAACTCCACACAGGTGAACCCACTGCTCTGCCGCTGATCATCCCCGCGACGTTTCGCCGCCTTTCCGAACGGAATGCCGTTCGTCCGGGAATCCTGCAGTCACGAGTGCAGCTTTCTGTTCCGCCCTTTCTGACTGTGCGTGACCTGAATCTGTCGGGCGCTCAACAGCGCGATGTCAGTTTTTCCAGCAACGGCAATCAGCTGCTGCAGCTTTTTCAGTTTGAGACAACTGCGACTGCCAGCATCACGCTTGACGAAACCGTACCTCTGCTGCACCAGGACCTGATGTTCCAGCTTGGATACAACGAAGATCCTGGTAACGTCCGCGCTTACGCCCGGATCCGTGCGTTGACGGGTTCTGCCGCGGAGCTGTCATGGCAACTGCCGGACGACTGGCGCGCCACCGACGTGCGCGAAGTGCGGTCCAACCTGCCGCTGTTCTTCGAAACGCGTCCATCGTCTGCGCCGAATGCGGCGACCCTGACGATTCATCTGAGGTCTCCGGTCACGGCAGAATTCGACGCGCGAATCTCAGTGGACCTGCGGTCGACAAAGTTGTCAGCCATTGCTCCGCGCACCATCCCGCAACTGGTGAACACTGACTACCGCCGCGGACGATTCGTCTATGCAGCCACGCGGCCGGAAACACTCTCGCAGTTTCCCGCACAGCAGTTTCGCACGCGGCCCGGTGATTCTTCGATTATGGCAGAATTCGACTGGCTGCCGGATAACGTCAGTTCCCGTGACTCTGCCTACCTTGAACAGATTTCGCCAGCGGCTCCCGACCAGGCACCAAGTGCCATCGAAGCCCCACCGGAACCGCTGCCGCCCTCGCCTGCCGAGTCCGTTTCCTCATCCACGCCCGGTCCGGACCAGAATACCGGTGACGCGACGGCGACAGGTCCTCGCTCCGAAGTCGGCGGAACTTTGTTTTCCATCGTGGATGAGTCACCGGGCAGCTTGCGACTGGAGAATCTTGCTGCGCTGAACATCGCTGGCACGTCCAGTGCCGGGCGACTGGAATTTCGGGTTACCGGGGCAAAGGCGACAGAGACAAGCCGCCCATTCGCCACGGTGAATGGCCGGGCTGCTGTGGTCGAACGCGAAGACGACTGGTACACCGTGCTGGTTCCCGAAAACGCTGCGTCGGTTGATTTTCAGTTGCACTGGACGTCGGAAGCCCCGCAGTCGCTGTGGACCGGATCCGTGATCGCATCGTGTCCGTTGACCTTTCGCGATCTTGCTGTCGGAACGATCAGTCGCAGAATCCTGGTCCCCGCCGGGACAACGATTGAACAACAGACGTCAAATGATCTCGCGACGATACTTGTGCAGACAGGTGCCGGAGCGGCGACGGTGCCAGACTTCGGCGCCTCCAGCCGCGTTGCGTCAGAAGATTCGGCGCTGACTGATCGGGCAACCGCATTCCGCTGCCGGTGGCTGCTGGGCTCCGGCGGCAATGCGTCGCTGTACTCGCTTGTGCCGACGATTCCCGAAGCGGACTCAACCGCGCTGACAGTGTATTCGCCGCGCCTGAAGTCTGTACTGATCGCTGCGGGGACACTGGTCGGGACGTTGCTGGTCGTCTGGCTGCGGTTGTTTCGTAGCAATGGCCATCGACGATTGCTGCTGTTGCTGGTGATCCTTCTCAGTGCGCGCACGACACTTCCTCCGCTGCCTCTTGTCGTGGCGAATACGCTCATCCTGTGCTTTAGCGTGGCAGCCGTCTTGTCGGTGCTGCAGCCGCTGATACAGATGCTGAAAGCTCGCGATCAGTCGGCCCCGCGCGGCCTGTCCGCGCGTTCCGTGATGCAATCTGCTGTTGTGTTCTGCTGTCTCCCACTTGCATCAGCGTACGCGCAGGATGCGCAAACGCACCCAGCGGAGTTCACGCCGACGGCACGGCTAAGCGTTCTCGTGCCGGCCTTTGTCGACAGCACGTTTCCCATCGTCTTCGTGCCCCGGCACATGCTCGGCGAAGAGGCCGCTGCGGTCCGTTCCGGGTTGTCGACTTCGGTTTATGTTTCAAGCGTCGATGCGTCGGTCACATGCGACGGCCAGGGCACTGCAGTCGCCATGATTGACGCTCAGATCTTTCGGGACGCCGCAGTTTCGGAGACTGTGCTGCTGATTCCCCTGCAGGATGCCACTCTGACGGCCTGTGAGATCGACGGGCAGAAAGTGCTTCCGCAGCTTGGCACACAGGGGCAGATCTTGCTGCCACTGCCGTCCACCGCCAAAGTGGTGCCGCGGCCTCTGCAGCCAAGCGACGCGGATTCCGACCTGACTTCCAGTGCCGGGCCGCCGCAGGGCACAGACTGGCTGAACCACGCGGTCCGCTACGAAATGCGTGTCAGAACCCGTCAATCAGGTTCGACCATTCGCTTCGCGCTGCCGCTTCCCGCATCACCGATGACGCAAATCACGTTGCCGGCCGGCGCTAAAGCGATCAGTGAAGCCACCGTGCAGTCTGACAGAGTTCACAAAGCAGAGATCATGGAGAACGGCGACCTGTCCTTTCCGCCGTTGTTCCATGCGGCCGGTGTCGCCATCACACTCCGTCTGAGTCAGTCGGACAATACGGTGGCCGAAACCGCAGGCACAGCAGAACTGACATGTCTGGCCGAAGTAACGCCGAATCAGACTCGCGTGAATGGCAGCTATCACATCACGTCGACAAGCGCGCTGCCGGACGTGGTGCGAATCGGATTGCCTGCGGGTTTCGTTGTTTCCGGCATCCGCGACGCCGACGGGGGCAGTATGCCGTGGAGTGTTCGTGAAGGAGAGATTAGTGTCGGCAACGACGACCCGAACCGCACAGAATGGAAATTTTCCGTCATGCTGAATTCCGTCAATCGCTCGCCGGCACTGACGCAGTCCGTCGACATCGGTCGCCTGGCAGAAGTGACCGGAGCGAAATGCGATGACGTCATCTTTGCGGTTCGCACAGTATCACCGTTTGTTCTGCGAGAAGTGACCGCGGCCGGACTGCGGCTGAATGATACTCCGCTCGCCGCCTCCGCAAGGGACGCGGCTGGTCTCAGGGCCGCCGACCGGACGTTTCGCATCGGGCCGAATACCTCCACGGTGCTGGTCGCACTGGCTGAACAGACGGTCACACGCGAAGCTCGGCTGATTCAACAGGCCACGGTGAAAGCAGACAGCGTCGCGTGGAGCTGCCGATGTGAGATTGAAGTCAGCGGAGCACCTGTCTTCCGCCAGAATATCCGGCTGGACGGCGACCTGCTGCTGACATCGGTCACGGCCACTGCGTCGGACACGCGACGGCTGCAGTCCTACAGTTTTTCAAATTCGATGCTGACCGTTGCCTTTCGCGAAGCCACGCGTGGCACACTTCGCATCACGGTGGAAGGCAGCATTCCGATCACGGGTTCCGACCCGGTGGAGTTACCTGGAATCGGCCTGCCTGACGCAGAAATCCTGGAGTCGTCGCTGCTGCTGAATGCCGAGCAGCCTCGCCGGGCCTTCATCAGCGATCTGGCCGGCGCCGTCCCGGATTCGCCGATTCTGATTGAACAGACTCCACTGACCGCGGCTCCGTTCCGTATGACGATTACTCAGGAAGACAGGCCTTTGTCGCTGCGCGTGGAGCCTGTCGTCGTTCCACAGGCCGAAGTCTTCGTGATCACAACAGCGACAGACAACCCGCAGACGGCACACGTGGTCATTCAACTGTCAGAACTGAGCGACTCTGAACCCACGCTCATCCGAATGCCGCCAGGCGGCGCGCAGGCACGGCGAGTTTCCCTGATTCAGCGCGGAATCATCCAGTCACTGGCCTCCGCGGACCGGCCGATCGGTATCATTGCGGTGCCGGCCGGCTCAGCGACGAACGCCACATCAGCAACACTCGTTGTCGCCAATCTGCCAGTGCAGCGAGAATCCGCCGGGACCGTCAGTTGTCAGCTTCCGACGTTCGAATCCGAGATTCGCGCAGAACTGCCACGAGTGCTCGATTTTTCCAATGCGTCACAGGGCGACTCCGATGCTCCGGACGCCATCGATCCGGCGTCGCTGGCTTCGGTGATGAACGCGCTGCAACTGGCAGACGCGTTGCCCTTGCAGCCTGTGCCGACGATCGTCCCTGCTGCCTTCGATCCGTTTTCACGACAGGTGCAGTTTCGACCGGCAACGATCCAGCTGCGGACATCCGACGAAGGACCGCCGCAGCCGTTTGCCTATGCCGTCGCCGCGACACAGATCGATGTCTCTGACCAGGCAGCAATCACCGGTGTCACTCACATTCTGGCGTTTCATGCGCCGGACGCAGATACGATTTCTGTTTCGATTCCTGAACCTCTGATCGCTCAACAGATTCTGTGCAACGGCAGTGTCGTGCATCATTACGACCGCTCGAAGCACATTCCCGTCGCACCCGGACACACCGCGTCTGTCTTCGAGGTTCGCTGGCTGATTCCTGGAAAGGTCACCAGTCTGCTGCTCTCATCCGCGGAAACCTCCTGGCCGCACATCAGCAGCGGCAGGCAGGTGGACTTCGTCAGGTTCGCGGTCCAGTCCGGCATAACGGTCGCCCCCGATGAGACAACTCCGCAGGTGGCAGCCGCCGAGATGCCGTCGATACTGCTGCAGAGCATTCAAGTCGGCGCTGCACAGGCGCAGCTCGAAGTGCAGTCGGCGGCGGCTGACGCTGCTGGCGACTCATTCCTTCGCGGCGGGTTGCCCGTGGAATTCGGCGGTTTTCTGATTTCGGAATCGCCGCCCAGGAGCGACTCGACAGATCGCGATTTAGCACTGCAGGTGTCGCTAAGCGACCAGCTTCGCGATTCCGGTGTGTGGTATGCGCCGAATGCGAGTCGAATTGAATGGAACGTGCGCCGCACGGTCCTGCCGCTGGAAGGCTTCGCCGTGGTCTCTGTGGCGGCGCTTGCGATCATGTGGCTGACACGCCGCAGACCGACTCAACGGAACCCACCCGCATCGTCCGAAGCAAGCACCGTGATCTCCCGCGACGCTGCCGTAGCGGAAGCGCTGATCGACTCCCGCGAAACGCCGGTACCGGAAGAATAGCCTCACAACTCGCCCGGCACCGCCGCGGGCGCTGTCGCCACCGGGACTGCGGGCGCGGCCGGTTCTGTAGAAAGAGACAACTGCCACACGATCGTGGCCAGTCCGGCAACGACGCAGTAAATCGCAAACCAGTGCAAGCGATCGGCAACCACAAGTCTGATCAGCCACCGCAGAGCGACAATCCCGACGACAAAAGCCACGGTCGTTCCTGCGACGACCGGCCAGAGATTTCCGCCCAGAGTTGCTTCGCCGGTCACGAAGTCCTTCATCTTCACCACGGAAGCACCACCGATGGCCGGGATCGCAATCAGGAACGAAAACCGAGCCGCGTCAGCTCGCTTCAAACCGCAGGCCAGCCCTGCCGCAATCGTGCTGCCGGAACGCGATATTCCGGGAATGATGGCGACCGCCTGAAACAGGCCGATCATGACCGCAGATCCAACGGTCATCTTTTCCGCGGTTGGTCCGCGATTCTGCAGCCAGCGCCCGACCAGCAGAAACGCAGCGGTCATCAGCAGCGCGACTCCGGCCAGCAGCGGCTTCGAAAAGATCTCGTCAACGTGATCCTTCAGCAACATTCCCGCAAACCCGACAGGAATCGTGGCAATCACGATCAGCAGCAGCATTCGAAAATCCTTCATGACCGCCCACAGGTCGCGGCGATACACAACCAGAATGGACAGCAGCGTGCCGAAATGAAGCGCGATCTCCAGCACGGCCCCTTCCTTCGGCAGCGATGTCGCACTGTACTGCTGCAGCAGAGCCCCCGCGATCACCAGATGGCCCGAGGAACTGATCGGCAGAAACTCGGCCACGCCCTGAATCAGGCCCAGAATGATCGTGTGAACGTACTCCATGAAAGGTCTTTGTCCGGAATGGATCGGGCGGTGGAATGCATGATGCCGGGCGGAGACTAACGAGCCTTCAGCATCAGCGCCCAGTTCGAAATTCGCCGCGCGACGGAATCGGCTGCCTCCTGTTCGGCGGTAGCGGTCGTGCTGACTCGCACGCCGGATTCCTGAAGTGCCTGCACCGCTCGCAATCGCAGGGCCAACCGTTCGCGCGACATGTCGGGCGCATCGATCAGCAGCACCGCTGTGTCCTTTCGCTGCAGCAGCTCCGACGAAGCGTCGCTGATGCGCGGCCATCCGCCGAGAAAGACCGCTGCGTCCAGCATTGGCAGGCGGGGATGAATCAGCAGCCGAGTCGCCAGTTCCTGCTGGTCGTCGTCCGCCACCAGCACGATCCGGTCGTTGTCCAGACGATGATTTTCGGTCAGCTTCGACAGCGCCGCAGTCACGAGATTGAAATCTTCCCGCGACAGTTCCCGCTGCTCCGACGCCTTCGGAACGGCCAGAATCATCCGGTGCCGTTCGCATGTGTGCTTCCATTGTCGCAGTACCAGCTCCTCCGGCTCACCCGCCGCCGATAAATGCAGGATCACGCCGAACGCC
>CAZHET010000140.1:7582-13186 GCA_964531585.1 uncultured Planctomycetaceae bacterium
CGGCATTGCCATCCTTCGGCGTGTCGTCCTGTGGCTTTTCCAGCGGTGGATTCGGTGCGAAGATCCACGCGGTGCCAACGTCGTCGAGTTCCAGCTTCGCCCGATTCCAATCGCCGGAATTTTCGGTCGCTAACAGCGCTTTCACCGTCTCGTCGTCGAAGTCGCGCACGTCCGTCGGCCGCGCTGCCGCACGAACCTCCGTCGTTTGAGTCTCGTCGGCGTCCACGTCCGGCAGGTACTCCACTTTCGCCGACTGGTTGGTCTTCAGCGAAAACGTTGCGTTGCGAAATTCGGGGATCAGGGAAGTCGCTTCATCGGCGATGGATATCACAATCGCCCCTGTCGCAAGTCCACCAGTCTCTGCAGGAGAACCCGGTACGACGGAAACGCGAACACCTTTCCGTCCATCATCAACCGCGACCGATTCCTGGCCGATCAGCCCCAGCCAGCCGCGTTCAACGACGGGCAGTTTGTCGACCAGAGAAACGTCTGCGTCGAAGCGTGCATCGCCGCGTTCGATCGTCAGCGAAAGAGTCTCGCCCGCGTATCGACTTTTCACGATCGATTCGAACACGCCGAAACGCTCAATGTCCCGTCCCGCTGCAACGACAATTCGATCCCCCTGCTTTAGCTCTGCCGCGTCGGCCGGTGACCCGGGTTGAACGGCCGAAACTTCGAACTTCTCCGCCAGCGGGTTGCGCGTCGACAGGCCAATTCCCAGCAACCCGCGCAGTCGATCGTTGCCGCTCCGCAGCTCGGTCGCAACGTCGAGCGCGTCGGCGGAGGGGATCGCGAAGCCGATCCCGGAGTCATACCACTCAACACCCGCTTCGACGCCGGTGTCGGAATCCTGCGGCGAAATCGGCACCAGAATCCCTGTCACGCGGCCCTGCAGATCAATCAGCGGCCCGCCGTAGTTGACAGGAGACACCTTGGCGTCTGTCTGAATGGCCAGCCCATGAATTCGCCCGGTCGCGCTGACGATGCCCAGCGACGACGACGGATGATCGGCAACATACAACCTTCCGACGGCAATCGACCATGCTCCCACAGCAGGGACTTCGTTGGCGAATTCCGGCACCTGAAAGTTGCCGTCCGAGCACTTCAGCAACACCAGCTTCCGCAGATGATCCGTCGCCAGGATCTTCGCCGATGTGCGCTGACCTGCGGAATCCTCGACAAAGATCGCCGCCGGATTCCCGTCCGTCCCAAACGCACTGGTCAGCACTTCGCCGTCAGCGGAAACGACGACGCCGGTCGTGACGCGCGACGAAATCGTCCCCGCTCCACTCGTTTCCGCCGTCCCCACCACGCGAATTCGCACCACCGCCGGTGCCACGCGCGCGACAGCATGCCGAATGTCATCGCCGAGGTCGTCCTGGGCTGCGGCCTGCGACACGCTGGCAACCAAAACCGCAGCGAGCACTGTAAGTCTCATGAACTCCCTCACCTTCCCACCGGCACGATCTTCAGGTCATCCAGATCAAGTGTACCCGTTGCGCCGTTCAGGCCAATGCGGACGATCATCTCGCGAGCATTCGGCGGCACGACAACTCGTGAACGGGCCTGCTGCCAGTTTTGAGTTCCACGCCAGGTGAACACCAGCGCGTCGCCGACTTCGCGGCGGATCACGTCGTAAAAGTGAATCACCACCGCGGCCCGGTCTGTCGCTCCCGATCCCGGAACCACGCCGTTCAGTCTCGCCCAGACAGTGCAATCCAGAGCACCGATTTTTCGTCCGTCGACGGCAGTTCCCTGCAGCGCCTGAGACAGCTCGCCGGGTTCGCTGTTCTCAAAACGCAGGAAGTGTGTTCCCTCGATCGGATCGTCGGTGCTCATGGAAACCTGCCGCTGGTAGTGCCAGCCGTCGACTCGTTCATCGTCGTTCGTGTCCAGTTCGAAACCGCCGTTGACGACCGTCGGTCGTTCCGGATCAGGCTGCACTCGCCGTTCGTCTTCGGACTGGCCGGTCATCGGTACAAACAGCGTCGAAATCAGGCGCTGCCGTTCGAGCTTTCCGTCCACCTTCTTCAACAGATAGAACGACTGCTGATACCGTTCACCGACCGGAATGATCATCATGCCGCCGTCGCGCAGTTGTTCGGTCAGCGGTTCAGGGATGTTCTCCGGCGAACAGGTGACGATGATCTTGTCGAACGGAGCATGTTCCTCCCAGCCCAGGTAGCCGTCGCCGTCGCGGACATGAACATTGTCGTAGCCGAGTTCTTCCAGCCGCTTCGTTGCCGATTTTGCCAGCGAGGACACAATTTCGACGGAATAAACTTCGTCAACGATTTCTGCCAGCACCGCCGCCTGGTAGCCGCTGCCGGTGCCGATTTCCAGCACCCTGTCGGTTGGCTGAGGATCGATCGTCTGAGTCATGTACGCCACGATGAACGGAGCCGAAATCGTCTGTTTCGCGCCGATCGCCAGAGCGCAGTCGTTGTAGGCTCGGGTGCGCAACGCCGGAGCGACAAACTCGTGCCGCGGCACGGAACGCATGGCGTTCAGAACCGCTTCGTTGTCGATTCCTTCCGCCTCAATTACCTGCCGGACCATCGCCTCGCGAGCCGGCGCGAACCGATCCGTCCCGCTCGAACGACGCGCCTGAGCGAAAGCCGTCGCGGACGCGGCGACGATCAATAATGCGGCCGAGAACACCCACACCGCGTGACAGCAGGTTGAACTTCGCATTTGAGTCCCCTTACGCGTCTGATTCAGAAACCCGGGCTTCACACATTTCAGAACTACTCCCGCTTCGGCAGGAAATTCACGTGGAAAACTCCGCTCGCAGTTCACGACAGAACTTCCCGCATCGGCCGAATTCGCGGCGGAGGAAGCGGGCGACCGCTGGATTCAAAGTGGCGGATTACGTCCTCAACGACTTCGCAAAGTTCGCCGTAAACCTGGCGAGGATCTTCACCGTGAATTCCCGTTATCAAATCCGGACATCGACCAAGATACGTCTGGTCCTCGTCGCTCCACTCGACCCGCTTGTGATACCGATCACTCGTCTTCATTGCCTGCTTCTTCGACTTCGTGGCATTCAATGCGCCTGATTGACCACCGGGCGATACTTTGGTTGCGAATTCGGCATGCCCGATTCGCGCGCGGTCTCAAGCCAGACGACGCGGGCGAGATTGACCTCGCCTAATGCTTCCTCCCGGCTCGGTCCGAACGCCGAACAGCATTTCAGATCCGGAGTGTCCGCGATATAGCCGCCATTTTCTCTTCTAAAGAAGATGTTTCCTTGGTAGTCACCCATACCTTGGTAGTCACCCATACTGTGTCGTCATCCAATCGAAGGTATGCTTCACTTAGATTCACCTGCGATTGTAGGCGTCAAGGAATTCACTTCGTGAGACTCCGACCTGCGTACGAATCGCTCTCAATGTCGATCCTTTGATTGTGCGATGATTCGGTAACGTCAGCGGAGTCCTGGTGCCGTCGGCATTCTCGCGGACCATCGCGATGTGCTCGGCCTCTCGAACGATCGAGAAACCCAGATGCTTCAGGGCTCGAAGAACCTGACGAAGCGGAGCATCCACCGGAAACCGAGACATTAGACATCGATCACAGCGTCATCGACATACGCGTTAATGGCCAGGTATTCACGCTCGAAACTCTCCTCGCCGAAAGTTTCCAGGTGAAACCGGATTGCCGACGTTACGTCGGCCACGGCTTCGGCATAGCTATCGCCCTGCCCGACAACCACGCCCTTCATTCCAAGCGGATAGGCAACGAAACCATCCGCATGTTCTTCGACCACAATCTTTAGGCTGGACATTCAAGACGCCTTTCTGTTTGAATCGGCCACCACCATGTTCTGCCTTCTGACTGAGCGTAGTGGAATTCGGCCACCGCAGGTTCTCCAAAGTTTCGCCGCCGCTCATCGCAGCGTCAATGCCCTTCATTCTGTCCGTCCCGTCGGCCGCGCGCATTCCGCAAGCACCGACTCCAGCCGTTCCACTGCGGCCTTCACGGAGAACTGTTGCTTTACGTGCTGCAGCGCCGTGTGAGATCGCTCCAACGCCGTGTCGCGGGCTTCCAGCACTCGCCCGATGCCGTCGGCCAGCGAATCGGAACGACCGACTTCGCACAACAGGCCGTAGGTTCCGTTGGCAAGAACTTCCGCCGGACCGGACGGGCAATTCGTGGCCAGCACCGGAGTTCCCACCGCCATTGCTTCCAGCAGCACGTTCGGCATGCCTTCCAGCAGACTCGACAGCACATACAGGTCCGCCGACCGATACCAGGCCGGTGCGTCCGGGCGAAAACCGGGAAGACGCACGACGTCACCCAGATTCGCCAGCCGAACCTGCTGCTCAAGTGCCAACTGGCCGCCCTGCCCTTCGCCCAGAATCGCCAGCCGGAAATCGATGTCAGCATGCTGCCGCGTCAGCCGGTGAATCGCATCGATCAGCAGATGGAACCCCTTTTCCCGATTCAACCGTCCGGCCGACACGATACGGAAGACTCGCCGGCCATCGCCTGCGGACGTCCACCACGGATCGTCAATCTCCGCGTCGGCTGCGTGCCGCAGCGCATCCACATCGACGCCGTTGTAAAGAGTCTGCACGCTGTCCGGTGTCAGGCCGTAAAACCGTTCTGCGGACCGTGCGGCTCCTGCCGACACGGCCAGAACGCGGGTCGATTCTTCGTACAGCCGGCGCAGTCTTCGTTTCTTGATGAGCTGAAACCGGCCGGCAACCGGAGCAAACCCCAGTTGCGGGTCCGTCACGATTGTCGAGACGTTGGGCACGCCGATCTGCTGAGCCGCTTCGGCCGCAATCAGCGTCATCAGAAACGTACGGTCATAGCAGACGTCGGCGCGAACTTCGCGCAGGTACGCCGCCATGTCTCGGACACGCTGGCGGTGCATGTAACCGGGCCAGTACAGCGGCGTCACGCTGCAGCGTTCTGAAAACACGCTGATCGGTACGTCATCGGGAACCTGATCCAGCAGCGGCCCGTCTCGGTAGATCAGGTAGAGCGAAGGAGCAAACCGTTCACGGTCGAGATGCCGCAGAGCCAGCACGATCTGCCGTTCCGACCCGCCGCCATGCAGCGCTCCGATGGAAAAAACGACGTTGATTCTGTTCACAAGGATTCCGTCTCGTAGTCGCGGCTCGCCGAGCCGCGACGTTCTGCCAACTCGCGAGCTGCCAGATTCGGCGCTGCTCTTTTTCTTCCACCTCAGACAGCAGATGCTTCATTCTCGGCGAGGCCGAGCTACGCGATTCGCCGCCAATTCGATGGCTACGAACTCACACGGATTTCGCAAGATCACAGCCTGCGACATTCGTCGAAAAACTCGAAGTCAAAGCATCACAAACAGTTGGGATCACTTCACACGAACGTGAAGAATAAATGAAGCACCCACATTTGACAGCCTCGCATCCGAAGGTAACATCGCCGCCGTTGAGTGAGTAAGCCTTCTCGCGCGTTGATTCTGCACCTTCGCCGCGAGATCCCACAGCCAATCCAATCTCCCTGAGCATCTTCTGCCAGGTCCCTGTCTTCAGGCGACGGAGTGCCATACGCTCCCGCTGCGCATACACGGCCCGGCTTGATGCTGCGCGGAGGATTTCCGACGGAGGGGTC
>CAZHET010000141.1:0-13137 GCA_964531585.1 uncultured Planctomycetaceae bacterium
GCTTCAAGAACGACACCGAACGCCTCGAAACGCTGTTCCAGATGTACACCGAGATGACCGAGAAAGCTACATGAGGAATCAGCCGTTTACTGGTATAATGGAGTTGAACGGGAGCGTCCTCTGATGGCGTTTTCATCAGTCATGTGGGATCTCGACGACGATCCTCACGGAAACGTCGTCCATTGCGGCGAGCATGCTGTCACGAAAGAAGAGGTCGAGGACGTGTTGTCAAATCCCATCGACACCGACTTCAGCCGGAGCACTGGATACCCCATCGCGTTCGGGGACACCAGGACCGGACGGCACCTTCTCGTCGTTTACGAAGAAATCGACACAGAAACCGTGTACCCCATCACTGCCTACGACGTCCCACCACGGGCTCAACCATGAAACGCATCACCCGCGATCGACAACTGACCGATGAGAAAGCTGCAAAGTACCGTGAGGTACGCGAACGAGTCGCCGCGGAGCTTCCCGAAATCGCAGCTCGCCACCACAATCGAATGCACGGCGGCACCAACGATGCGAATCGTCCCGCGATTCCCACAGTCTCCGTCACGTACGCCGGTGACGGACGATCCACCCGACCGAACGCAATGGGCATGCGGCCGATGCAGGAGCGTGTCTGGCAACACCGGGGCGAACAATACCTGCTGCTCAAGTCGCCTCCGGCGTCCGGCAAAAGCCGGGCATTAATGTTCGTTGCACTGGACAAACTGCATCGCCAGGGACTGAAGCAGGCGATCGTTGTTGTCCCGGAAAAATCGATCGGTGCCAGCTTCTCCAACACGCCGCTGAAGCAGTTCGGGTTCTTCGCCGACTGGAATGTCGCTCCGCACTGGAACCTGTGCAACGCTCCGGGGACCGATGGTGGCAAGGTCGATGCGGTCGGCAAGTTTCTGGAATCAGACGACGGGATTCTGGTCTGCACACACGCGACGTTTCGGTTCGCGTTCGAAAAGTTCGGGGGCGAAGCGTTCGACGAGCGACTGATTGCGGTTGATGAATTCCATCACGTTTCGGTCAGTGAAGACAATCGGCTGGGTGAGTTTGTCCGACAACTGATTGAACGGGACAAAACCCACTTAGTCGCGATGACGGGCAGCTATTTTCGCGGTGATGCGGCGGCGGTACTGATGCCGGAGGACGAACGCCGGTTTGCAACCGTCACCTACACCTACTACGAACAGCTCGGCGGGTACGAGCATCTGAAGCGGCTGGACATCGGCTACTACTTCTATTCGGGCAGCTACATCGACGATCTTCCGAAAGTGCTTGAGCCCGATGAAAAGACGATTATTCACATACCGAACGTCAACAGTCGGGAAAGCACTCAGGACAAACACAAGGAAGTCGAGCACATTCTGGAAACGCTCGGCGAATGGCGTGGTACGGACGAAGCCACGGGATTTCAACTGGTCAAAACGCCTGACGGCCGCACGTTGCGGATTGCTGACCTGGTCGATGACGAACCGGTCAAACGATCGCGTGTGGATGCCGCCCTGGCCGATCCGGCTCAGCGAGGCAATCGCGATCATGTCGACATCATCATCGCACTGGGTAAGGCAAAGGAGGGCTTCGACTGGATTTGGTGCGAACACGCATTGACGATTGGTTATCGGTCCAGCCTGACGGAGATTGTGCAGATCATCGGCCGAGCGACTCGGGACGCACCCGGCAAGACGCGAGCACGGTTTACCAATCTCATCGCAGAACCGGACGCCGCCGAACAGGCCGTTACCGAAGCGGTCAACGATACGCTGAAGGCGATTGCGGCCAGCCTGCTGATGGAACAGGTTCTGGCTCCGCGGTTTGAGTTTCGCCCCAAATCGGCCACGAGCGGACCACTGCCAGGTCTTGACTATGGTGCTGCCGGATACGACGACAATGCCTGCAACGTCGGCACGAATGGTGAGACTGGTGCGGTTCAAGTCGAGATCAACGGACTGGCCAAACTGGAGAGCGAGGAAGCGACTCGCATTTGTCAGGAGGATTTGAACGAAGTCGTGGCCAGCTTCGTGCAGGATACTCGAACCGTGCAGGACGGTTTGTTCAATGATGAACTCCCCCCACAGGAAATGACTCAGCAACGGATGGGCAAAATCATCCGCGACAAGTATCCGGACCTGTCCGACCAGGACCAGGAAGCGATCCGGCAGCGGGCCGTTGCCGCGATGAATCTGATTCAGGAAGGCGGACGACGAGTTGGCGGCAACGGATCGGCGTCGGCAAACACGTCGCTGATTGACGGAGTCCGTCGATACGTGACGGACGTTCGTGACTTGAATGTTGACCTGATCGATTCGATCAACCCGTTCGGCGAAGCGTACAACATTTTGGCCAAGGCGATGAATGAGGACCGCCTTCGCCAGGTGCAATCGGCGATCGCGGGCCGACGAGCTCAGTTGTCGCCGGAGGAGGCTCGGGATCTGGCCAGGCGTGCCCTAAGGTTCAAGAATGAACGCGGAAGGTTGCCATCGATCACCAGTCAGGATGCATGGGAAAGACGCATGGCAGAGGGCATCGCTTACCTGGCACGCATGAAGCAGGAAGCTGACAATGGGTAAAAAGAAATCAAAGACCGCTGGCTACACCGTTGCCGACGACGCGCTGCTGGCCGAGTTGGGGGTCGAGACCGAAGTCAAGCGGGATCAAACCTACACGCCGAAGCAGGAACGCATCATTGCGGGCTTCGAAGATATTCAACGGTTCTTTCGAGAACACGGGCGGCAACCGCAGCATGGTGAATCCCGCGACATTTTCGAACGACTTTACGCGGTACGGCTCGATCGCATTCTCGCCGATACGGAATGCTGTGAGCTGTTGCGTCCGCTGGATGACGATGGCCTGTTGACCGATCGTGTTGCCGAGCCCAGTGAGGACTACACGATTGATTCCGACAATGAACTGTTGGAAGCGCTTGGGGTTAGTGCGGACAACGATGACATCACGCTGATGAGACACGTCCGCACCGCTGCCGCACGAAACGCAGAGCGAAATTCCCCAGATGAAGTCGCGCAGCGGAAGCCTTGTGAGGACTTCGAAGAATTCCGTCTGGCTTTCGAATCGGTTCAGGCCGACATTGAGTCGGGTCGCCAGACAACGGAGCTGTTCCGATTTAGTCAGCGCACAAAGATCTTGCAAGGTGACTGGTTCATCGTCGATGGCCACAAAGCGTTGGTTGCCGAGATCGGCAAGTGGTTTACGCCGGAACACGGAGAGCGAGATCGCCGGTTGCGTGTCATCTTTGACAATGGCACTGAGTCTGATCTGCTGATGCGATCGCTGCGGCGGGCACTGAATAAAGATGAGAACAGTCGTCGCATCATTCCTCCCCAACCCGAAACTGATGAGGACTACGGCGGCACCGGGTCGCTGTTTTCCGGTGAAACCGAAGATGACGACATGGCCTCGGGCACGATCTATGTCGCTCGCAGCCTGTCAGACGATTCCTTCATCGCAGAGAACCGTGAAGTCCTGCACAAGATCGGTGTTACCGGGGGTGATCCGAGAGCTCGGGTTGCAGGAGCGAAAAAAGACCCCACGTTTCTACTGGCAGAGGCCGAACTTGTCGCGACGTACAATCTGGCGAACATCAATCGCAAAGCCCTGGAATCGACGTTACAGAAATTCTTCGCCAAAGCCCGCCTCGATGTTGCCCTCGCCGATCGATTCGGCGAACAGGTCCGTCCCCGCGAATGGTTTCTGGTGCCATTGCCGGTGGTGGAAGAGGCGATCGAAAAGATCAGAGACGGTTCGATCGCCAAATCCTATTTCGACGTGGAAACGGCGACACTACGTCCGCGACGATGATGCCTCGGGGGCGAGATTCTGCTGGCCTTCACACTGAGTCGAGGCAGCTATCGGTGATGAGGCGGCTCATTGATTCGGACGAATAAGTCTTCCGCCAACGCTGCGCCGGCGCAGAAGACGCTCACGACGTCTCGGTGCTGATCGCCGGGGACAGTGGCGTGATGGGTTGCGACAGGTCGGGCATTTCCGGTTGATCGGCGTGGGTCTGGACTCCAAAGATGTGTCCGTAGACCTGGTACAGCGTCGGGACCAGAATCAGAACTAGCACGGTGGCCAGCATCAGGCCGAAGCAGAGGCTGGTGGCCATGGGGATGACCAGTTGCGCCTGGAAGGATGTTTCGCTGAGGATGGGCAGCAAACCGGCGATCGTTGTCAGCGACGTCAGCAGCACGGGTCGAAAGCGGCGTTGTCCGGCTTCCAGAACGGCTTGTTCCAGCGGTATGCCGCTGCGAGTGCGCTGGTTGATGAAGTCGACCAGCACGATCGAATCGTTGACGACCACTCCTGTCAACGCTACCAGTCCCAGCATGCTGAACAGAGTCAGCGGCAGTCCCATGAAATAGTGTCCGCAGATGGCTCCGATCATACCGAAGGGGATCACGGCCATCACAACCAGCGGCTGGCCGTAGGAATTGAATTCCACTGTCAGCAGAACAAACGTGGCCAGCATGGCGACGGCCAGACCCACCATCAGACTGCCGACGGATTCCTGATCCTGCTCCTGCTGCCCTTCCCAGCGAACTCGCAGCTGTGGGTATTTCTTCAGCAGTGACGGCATGAAGTTCTGTTGCATGTTTCCGACGATTTCGCGAGCCACCGCCTGTTGTTCGTCGACGTCGGCGGAAATTGTGATGGAACGTCGCTGATCGATGCGATTGATCTCGGAATAGCCGCGAGTGGCGCTGACATCGGCCAGTTCGGTGATTGGTCGTTGAATGCCGTCGCCCGCGTCGACTCGAATGTCATTGAACCGGGCGAGCGACTGGCGATCGGCTTCCGGGTAGCGCACCATCAGCTTGACTTCGTGCCGGCCGCGCTGCAGCCGCATGACTTCTTCGCCGTAGTAGGAGGCTCGAACGGTGCGTGCGATGTTGTCGAGCGGAACGCCCAAAGCAACGGCGTTGGGGTTTTCGCGGAGCTGCAGTTCCCACTTGCCCGGTCGCGAATCGTCGGCGATGTCGGAAACTCCCTGGAACTTTGCCAGTTCCTGTTTGGCGTCTTCGATGGCGGCTTCCAGTTCGCCCATGTGTTCGGCCGCGGCCAGCAGTTTGAATTCGATGGCCTTGCCTCCCGGACCGCCGGAACGGCTTCCGAAAGTCATCGTTTCCACTCCGGCGATTGTCCCGACGGCTTCCCGCCATCGATCGACAATCACCTGGCTGGTGATATTGCGTTCGGTGTTGTCGACCAGTTGCACCTGAACGCTGCCGGCGTGGCTGCCTTCGGTCACGGCCGCTCCGGCCGAACCGGGACCGCCGTCGCCGCTGGCCTGACCGACGAGACGATGAATGACTTTGACCAGCGGCTGGCCATGTTCGGCGATGTGCTGTTCATTCATCGAAACGATGGCGTCTTCCACCTTCTTCGTCGCGGCATCGGTGATGCGGCTGGGAGTGCCGTCGGGAAAAATGACGGTCGCCGCGATCTCCTGAGCGTCCAGCTTCGGAAACAGCACGCGCGGGACTTTTCCACTGGTTACCAGTGTCAGCGACATCAGCAGCAGCGCCACGGCAGAACTGAGTGTGATGGCGGGATTGCGAATGCAAAACCGCGACACCGGAACATAAACGCGGCTGACAAATGCGCTCAGACAGCGGTCCGTCAAACGGTTCAGGCCCGCCGTCAGAAAGAACGGCTTCTTCGTTCCGTGAGCAAGGTGGCACGGCAGAATCAGGATGCTTTCCACCAGTGATATCAGCAGCATGGCAATCATTGCGACGGGCAGCACCGCGAAGAATTTCCCCATCACTCCCGTCACGAAAAACATCGGCGTGAACGCGAAGACGGTTGTCGCGACGGATGCGGTCACGGACGGCACCACCTGCGCGGTGCCATCGATCGCAGCCTGAAGCACCGACTTGCCGTGCTGGCGGTGAGCGTAGATGTTTTCGCCGATCACGATGGCATCGTCGACCACAATTCCCAAGGCGATCAGAAACGCGAACAGCGACAGCATGTTCAGAGTCTGGTCGAACTGCCACAACACCGCGCAGGCTCCGAGAACGGAAATCGGAATTCCCATCGCCACCCAGAACGCCAGGCGGAATTCCAGAAACAGAGCCAGCACGATGAACACCAGCACCAGGCCCTGAGCTCCGTTGCGGACCAGCAGGTCCAGCCGATCACGGACGTTGACGGAACTGTCGCCCCACGTTGTGAAACTGTATCCCGCGGGAAGCTGTTCGGTGGCGACGTAAGCCTTCACGGCATCCGCCATCGCAATCAGGTCTTCCCGGGAAGCGGCCTTGACGTCGATGGCCATGCCCGGTTTCGAATTGATGCGGCTGATGGACGTGGTGTCGACGAATTCGTCCTGCACGGTTCCCAGATCGGCCACCGTCAGCACCACACCGTCTCGGCGCGTGATAAGAGGAATTTCGGCGATATCGTCGCCGTGGATTCTCTTGTTCTTGCCGCGCAGCAGATAGGTTTCGCCGCGATCGCGAATGTTGCCGCCGGGAAGTTCCAGGTTTCTCATCCGCACGCGACGGGCGACGTCGGTCAGAGTCAGGCCGTATTCGCGAAGCGTCTTTTCCGGAATCTCCACATCGATCTGATACTTCCGCTCCCCGGCGATTTCCGCGACCGACACCTGCGGAATCTGCAGCAGGTCGTCGCGAACGCGTTCGGTGACTTCACGCAGCTTCAGTTCAGAATCTTCCGCGTCTGAGTCTTCCTGAATCACTCCGACTTTGATGGCCGTATTGCGAAACGTGACCTGCTGAACTTCCGGTTCTTCGGACAAATCCGGAAAGCTGGGGATGCGGTCGATTTCGGACTGAATTTCGTTCAGCACCTTCTGGACGCTGGGAACATCGGTCTTCACTTCGATGACGATGTTGCCGACTCCTTCGGCGGCAACCGACGTGACTTTCTTGATGCCGTCGACGGACCGCACGGCTTCTTCGATCTTTTGGCAGATGCCGTTTTCAACTTCTTCCGGGCTGGCTCCAGGATACGGCACCGTCACCAGAATCATGTCCAGGTCGAACTGCGGGAACTCCTCGCGACGCAGAGTAAATCCGGCGAACAGACCGACCGCCAGAATTCCCACCATGACGGTGTTCATGGCGGGAGTCTGCCGAATGGCCCAGGCAACGACAGACTTCATTCGGCCACCTCCGCGGAATCAGACAGCGGTGACGCCGGTGATTCCGGCGACGGAACAGAAGGCGTGCCGACCGATGGCCGTGCCGCCCTGTTTGACGATCCCCGCTCGGCCGCCACGGTCATGCCGTCGGTGACCGATGCCAGCGGCGAAATCACAACGCGGTCGCCGGCGCGCAATGCGGAATCGCCGGCGCGGACAACGGCCCAGTCACCAACCGTCTCCGCCACGGACACATTGCGGATTTGCAGCGTGTCATCGTCGACGACCCACAACTGACCTCCGGGCCGAATCGCTTCGACCGGTACTCTCAGGAGTGGCACGGGTGACGTGACGGGAATTCGCACGCTGACGAACATGCCGCTCAGCAGCGTGGGCGGCGTCGCAATCGGACGTCCTCCGGCGCTGTCGCTGAGTCGCACGTTTCGCGGCTGTTCCACCAGTACTCGGCAGGGAAACGTGCGAGTATCTCGGTCCATGCCGGTTCCTTCGTAGCGCGACAGGACTCCGTCCCAGACCGCTTCGACGGCATCCAGATCGTAGGCGACTTCGCAGGCAACCTGCGGCATCGCGAGTTTCCCGGCCGACGAATCAGCCTCAGAGGTCGTCTGCGGCTGCTGCAGAATCCAGTTCAGTTCGTCCGCCTGCAACTGGCATTTCACTTCCATTCGACTGGAATCACTGATGTGAACCAGAGGGTCGCCGGCCTTGATGTAGTCGCCCTGCTCGACAAGATCGTCGACGATCGTTCCGGAGATCGGAGCCACCACGACACATCGCGCCAGATCCACCTCGGCGCGTTTCCGCTGAGCATCGGCGAGTTCGAGTGCCGCCTGTCGCGTCTTCTGCTGTTGAGCCAGCGTCTTCACCTGATTCTGCAGCGACTGCAGCGCGTGCCGCGCGGCCAGTTCCTGTCGCTGAGCAGTATCCAGTTCGGTTTCTGTGGTCGCGTTTCTGTCGAAGGCGTTTTTGATGCGAAGAAACTGGTTTTGCTGCAGCTGCCATTCTTCCTTGGCCAGTGCGATCAGTTCTTCGGTGTTCTGCAGATCGATGGCCACGGCCTGAACTTCTGCTTCCGCCTTCTGTCGTTCCGCCGTCAGTCGTTCCACATCCAGTCGATAATTGCGGTCGTCGATCCGAAACAGCGGCGTGCCCTGATCGACCATCGTGCCGCCGCGGGTCTGTTCCGCCTTCTCGACGATGCGCCCGGCCACTTCCGCTCCGACGGTCACAACGCGATACGTCACCGCTTCGCCGTCAACTGCTACGACAAGCGGCTGATCCCACGCAACGACTTCCGCCGTCTCGACCGGGACGCGGCCGTCGGACTGATCGCTGTCGGTTCTGGGGACGTCGGGCTTCTGACCGAACATCACGAATCCGCCGGCTCCGATCAACAGGATCAGCGCGGCTCCGATGGCATTCATCAAAATTCGCACAATGGAAATTCCTCTGTCAACAGAACTGCAATCGCCGGTGCTGGTGGCCGAATCCCGAGTCTGCGAAGCTCCTGCTGAGCCGCGCACTGCTTCGTGCGCACGGCACGCCGACGGCATCGCATCCCGATCTTCCGGCACACCGCATTCATTTCGCGTCCAGCCCGCGCAGCAGCACATCCGCCACGTGAGCGACATATTCTTCCTGACTGTGCCCGGTCGGATGCCGGCCGAGCATTTCCTTCAACATCGCCGGCCCGTGAACGGAACTCAGCACCAGCATCGCCGTCGCTTTGAAATCCGCGTCACGGATCAGGCTCTGCCGGTGAGCCCGCTCGAACCATTCGCTGATGACCCGGATGTCTCTCAGCGGAGGCGGTTCGCTGAATCGTTTGGACAGTTCCCGCAGATCACAGCCGGCGAACCGGAGTACAGACATTCGCCGCACGATGTCCACAAAAAACACTGCCAGCTCGTTCAGGAGTTCTGTCATCTGTTCGCGCATGGGCCGATCATCCGGCCCGGCTTCGAGCAGGGGGATCCACGCGGGTTTGTCTGCAGGCACCATGGCCGCCGTGATCAGATCCTGCTTGCTTCCGAACCGCTTGTACAATGCCTGCGGCGACACACCCAGTTTCTCGGCGATCGCTTCTGTGGGAACCGACGGCCCGCGCTCGAAGAAACACTCACGCGCGCTCTCCAGAATCTCGTCATCAGAAATCGTCTGTGGTCGCACCATGCTGCTGCCCCGCAGTTTTGGCAGGCAAAGGACTGTTAGTTACGGAACAGTAACTAACTGGCCGCGCAGTTCCAACAGGCAAGTCCGCAGTTTCGAGTCCTGGCACTCGTTTGGAGGATCTCGGGCATTCCCGGGGAAACGTCGGCGCCCGCAGTGCAGAATGATCCGGCCAGTGAAGTTGACGACCGTGATGAGGGCGACCGCGACTAGCCCGGATTATTCACGACTTCGCACGACGGGACTCCAATCCCGTCGAATTGCCGCGACGGGATCGGAGTCCCGTCGTACAGTGTGCTGTTTCGGGGACTGAGACTTAGAGGCTCCAACAAAACCGGGACAGGCACCCTCGCAAGTCCATGATTCCATGCGAATTCTGCTTCGCCCGGGAGCCAGTCCCGGTTTTGTAAGGCGTTCTTCGTGACACCGCGCGTCCTGATCGTTTTGACCTTTGCTGCCGCGCTGGCTGCCATCGCGTGGTCATGGGCTGCCGGCGGAATCGTCTTCGATCTGTTTGGCCGCGACATCGACGCCGCCGCGCGAATCGCGCTGCTGAAGACGTACTTCGACAGTTTCGGAACGTTTGCGCCGCTGGTGTATTTCGTGTTTGTGACGATCGAAGTCGTGGTCGCTCCGATTCCGGGTCTGATGCTGTACGCTCCCGGAGGCATCCTCTTTGGGCCGGTGATCGGTGGAACTCTGGCGCTGGCGGGCAACGTCGCCGGCGCGGGAATCGCCTGCTCGGTCGCTCGAACGTTCGGGCAAAGCTGGCTGACGCGCTGCTTCGACTCCGCGGCTCTGGAACGCGTTCAGACAGCGCTCGATCGGCGTGGGGGCTGGCTCATTTTTCTGCTGCGACTGAATCCCCTGACGTCGTCCGACGTTGTGTCGTATGCCGCCGGGTTTACTCGAATTCCCGTGTGGAAGGTCATGTTGGCGACTGCATTCGGCATGGCTCCGCTGTGTTTCGTTCAGGCGTGGCTGGCCGATGGGCTGCTGACGGCGTTTCCGCAACTGATCTATCCGCTGCTGATCGCCTGCGGTGCGTATGTCGTCGCAGTTGCGGTGGTGCTGCGAAGGCTGTTGAAAGCGAAACCTGCAACCGTCGATCGCACCTCCACCGGCTTTACCCCGGTGGATTAGCGGGACAGCGCCATGTTGGATGCACTAACCGATAATCCGCAGGATTTCGTCGATGTGAGCGGCACGGCGCTAGCCGCCGGTGTGTGCATTGAAAAACGCTGGGAAAAACCGGCGGCTAGAGCCGTGCCGCTCACGGAACATGGCGCTGTCCTGTTAGTGTTCCTGCACAACATTGCAGCGCTGACAACATTGCAGCGCTGACAACATTGCAGCGCTGACAACATTGCAGCGCTGACAACATTGCAGCGCTGACATGATCCAGTCGCGCAACAGCATTGAACCGCCGGGGCAGGTCGCTCGACAGCGGCCGACCGCCTGTCAGCGCACGACTCGACCTGATGCCGAACCGCGCATCAGAGCGTCGACTTCTGACCGGCTGCTGAAGTTGAAATCTCCCAGGATCGAATGCGCCAGACAGGAAGACGCCGTCGCGAACCTGAGTGCTTCGCGCGGGCCGGCGTAGTCGTCGCAGTTCAGGGCGAACAACAGGCCGGCCGCGAACGCGTCACCGCCCCCCACCCGGTCGACGATGTTGCGGATTTCGTAGGGTTGATAGACACCGTCGGCTTCCGGCGCGAAGTGAGCCTGGTCCTGTGCCGCATCGAACAGCATGGCTCCCCAGTTGTTGTGGCTGGCGGAATGACTTTCGCGCAGAGTCGTCGCAATCAGGCGGATATTCGGAAACTGTTTCAGCACCTGGCGAGCGACATCGGGATACGCGGCGACTTCGACGTTTCCGGAATCAACGTCGCTGTGACCGGCATGAATGTCCAGCACATCGCCGCAGTCTGCTTCATTGGCGATCAGCACATCGACGAACGGCAGCACGTCTCGCATGGTTCGGCCAGCCAGTGCCTTTCGATCGGTTCCCGGTTCCCAGTCCCACAGCTTCGCTCGAAAGTTCAGATCGCAGGATACCTGCACTCCCGCGGACTTCGCGGTCCTGACCGCGGCGATTGTCGCGTCGGCGGCGGCTTTGGACAGTGCCGGAGTAATCCCTGAAACGTGCAGCGATTTCGCTCCGGCCAGAATTGCCTTCCAGTCATACGCATCCGGTGGCGCGAGACTGATCGATGAATGAGCGCGGTCGTAGATGACGCGACTGGGCCGCTGATTGGCTCCGGCTTCGACGAAGTAAATTCCCAGCCGGCCGGCATCTGACTGCAGAACCCGCGACGTGTCCACACCGAGCCCCCGCAGCGTCGCGAGGCATGCATCTGCGAGTGGATTTTTCGGCAACGCGGTCACGAAGCCGACGTCCGCACCGAACATCGCCAGCGACGCCGCCACGTTTGCCTCGGCGCCGGCAAACGTGACATCGATCGAACCCGGCAGCGTCTGCGTCAGACGAAGAAAGCCCGGCGGAGCCATCCTCATCATGATTTCGCCGAACGTGATGAACTGTGGCATAAACCGTGAGGACCTGTCTTCAATGGAGTTGTGAAACTGTCGTGGCCGCAAAAAACGTGCGACGGCATTTTAGGCCAGAATCTTCTGCACCACACGCCCGGCGACGTCTGTCAGGCGGAAATTGCGGCCCTGAAACCTGAACGTCAGCTTCTCGTGATCGATGCCCAGCAGGTGCAGCAGCGTCGCATGGAAATCGTTCACGTGAACGATATCTTCGATGGCTTCGTAACCGAGTTCGTCAGTGGCTCCGTGAGTCATCCCGCCCCTGATGCCGCCACCGGCCATCCACATGCTGAAACCTCGAATGTGGTGATCGCGACCACTGCCCTGAGCCATCGGGGTGCGGCCGAACTCGCCGCCCCAGATGACCAGCGTGTCCTTCAGCATGTCTCGCTGTTTCAGATCCCTGATGAGCGCGGCGGCTCCCTGGTCGACTTCACCGGCAGTGCCTTCGACGGCCCTTTTCACGCCGCCGTGATGATCCCATGCTCGATGGTAGAGCTGCACAAACCGGACTCCGCGTTCGGCAAGCCGGCGAGCCAGCAGGCAGTTGGAGGCGAAGGAACCATCTGCACCGGCCGTGCCGTACATGTCCAGCACATGTTGAGGTTCCTGCGACATGTCCATCAGTTCGGGCACGCTGGCCTGCATTCGAAATGCCGTTTCGTACGCCTGAATACGAGTAGCGATTTCCGGGTCGTGTGTAATCTGCGACTGCAACTGGTTGAGCTTTGTGACCGCATCGACCGTCTGTTGCTGCTGTGTTCGACTGAAGCCGGGCGGGTTGTTGACATACAGCACGGGATCTCCGGCGCTGTGGAATTCAACTCCCTGAAACCGGCTGGGCAGGAACCCGCTGTGCCACTGCCGGGCAGCGATGGGCTGAGCCTGGCCGAACTTTCCCAGCGACGACAGCACGACGTAGCCCGGCAGATCGTCGGTTTCGGTGCCCAGACCATAGTTGATCCATGAACCCATCGACGGCCGTCCGGGTACGCTGCTGCCGGTGTTCATGAACGTGTGAGCCGGATCGTGGTTGATGGCTTCGGTCTGCAGCGAATTGATGATGCAGATGTCGTCGGCGATACCACCGATGTGCGGAAACAGCGCACAGATCTGCTGTCCCGAACTGCCGAACTTTTCAAAAGGATGCTGCGGTCCCATGCACTTCAGCTCTTTGGCATCCTGAAGCTGAGCAATCGGTTTGCCCTTGGTAAACGATTCCGGAATCGGCTGTCCGTCCATTTCGGCCAGCTTTGGCTTGTAGTCAA
>CAZHET010000142.1:0-9809 GCA_964531585.1 uncultured Planctomycetaceae bacterium
ATCGACCGTGCCATCGGTGATCAACTTCAAACGCGTCACTGCAAACGCATCACGAGATGCCAATCGCAAAGAGTTCGGGCGCACTTCCAACCAAACTTCCCATGGCGCGTTTCCCAAAGTCCGTGTCGTGTCGTTGGCCAAGCGATGGTTCGATCAATTGACAGAAGAGATCAGTCGCGAACAGTTGCCGCCACGTGCAAATCGAATCAACCCACGTAAGATAAAGAAACGAGACCAGGCCTGGCCGACCAAACGCGACTGCGACCGAAGCCCACCCCCGCCAACAGGGGCATTCGCAAGCCAAATCGACATCTCGATTTAGCGGTATTGGGCGAGCGCCTTGCCGCTCACTTCGGCGAAATCCTGCGGATGATCGGATAATGCACCCAACCTGGCGTTGTCCAGTTAGGCACTCAACAGTTCGCGTACGTGATACAGCAGCCCGTTGACAAGATCCAGCCGGGGCAGAAGCGTGCCGAGATTCCGGCTGACGACATCCGGCATCGCGACTGTCTCCGGCATCGCGGCGACTCCCACATGAAGGGCCGCCGGAAAATTTTTCAGAGCCCCTTTCAGCGACGCCGCCAGGACGTCGGTCCACGGGTCCAGATCATGCACCACCAGATCCGGACTGCCCGCGAAGTGGGTGGGAGCTTCGTCGGGACGCAGCACGGCCGTTGTCATTCCCACATCCTGCAGCACCAGACTCGCAGTTTCCGCGAAGACGTGGTCATGGCTAATCAGGACAGCAGACAAGGGCTGATCTGCCATCCTCCGTCGACCGACAGAGGCGAAGGACTCACCGTCCGGCCAGTGATTTCGGTGCGAAAACACTTCGTCTCGCGCGGCCGTCACCGGCAGCGGCGGGGACCGCCGACGGCACGCATCGAGTTCCGCGGAGATGACCGATCGAGCCAGCCGCGCGGGAACACGGACGGCATCCGGCCAGATAGAGCGAGTGCGACCGTCCGATTCGCACCACGGCCCGTAGCAGCACAGCAACCGCGAATTCAGCGTACGGCCGATCAGAGATTCAACGTCGGCGGCGACGAACTCGTCGGGCCACGACTGCACGACGATCACCAGGCCGGCTGTAAGCAGACGGTCATCGGGGTCGTACAGAGCGTCCGAAAGCGATGGCAGCTCCGTCAGAGCCACCGTCACCGTTCGCCTCCGCAGCCACTCGACCAGTGGCAGGAATGCGCGTGGCTGAGTCTCACCGATCAGTGAGACGGGAGTCAGCGATTGATCTGGCAATTCAGGGCACGGTTTTTCAAGGGCTGGCAAAGCGACGTTTCGCAACGTGAGTTTTGTGAGGAGTTCCTTTTGCGTGAATGGAATGTATTGCACGCGTGCAATAGCATACCGCCTTGAACGCAACCGAACAGCCCGGGCCGGAAGCTGCAGCCAAAGCCCGCGGCCACGCTCTACTGAAGGCGCGCCGAATGAATGGACTGGAACTGGAGCAGCACCGCGGCTACTGCGCCGTGCGATTCGAACCGAGCTTGCGGGAAATGGCGTGGGGCGATGTGGAAAAGTCCACCAACGAAATCGTCACCCGCTTGCGGGGTCTGAAAGTCAATCGGCTGCTGATCGATCTGTCGCGCATGGAAATGATCCACAGCGGACTGGTCGCGTCGCTGGTTCGGCTGTGGAAAGCGATGGACACCAAAGACAGCAAGGACTCGATGGTCGTTGTTGTCAGCCCCAACGAAGTCGTGACGGACGTCATTCGGTCGGCCGGGCTGCTCAAGCTGTTCAGCATTGCGTCCACTCGCGAAGACGCGGCATACGAACTTGGTGTTTCGCCGGTTGCTCAAATGGAACAGCGGGAACGGCGCGTTGTCGCCTGGGCGGCGCTGCCGTCGGCAGTTCTCGCGGTGACCGCGCTGGGGCCGTTATTCCTGCACAAGGATCAGGTCGTCCAGTGGAACGCCGAACTGATCGCCTGCCTGCTGGCTGGCTTTGCCTGTGCCACCGGCATTTTGTCGCTGATCACTGATCGGGCCTATCGCCGTTGGCTTGGTCTGCTGGCTATCTTCATCGGAATCGGCGTGCTGGCGGCACTGTGGTTCCGGCGCTATCCGCTGAATCCGGTTCCGGAAGCTGAAACCGAAACCACCGAGGGCACGTCCACCGACGATGCAGCCGGCGACGCAGGCGGCGACGCAGGTTCCCCGATGTCCGGTTCCGGAGCACCGTCGGACGCGATTCCGCCTGGAGCCATGCGACCCTCGTCCGGCGACCCGTCAGAGTCTGCGCCGCAGACGGACGCTCCGCCCGCCACTACGCCGTCGCCGTTCGGTGCCGCGACAATGCCCGCCACCACGGCACCGCCGTCGGCCGCACCAACAGCGTCGGCCGCACCAACAGCGTCGGCCGCACCGACACCGTCGGCGACTGTGTCAGACGGTGCTGCGGAAAGTTCTGCCGCCGCGTCGCAGAGCACACCGGCACCGGCGGAAAGCCGCGAGCCGTAGCGCACCACCACTTCTTCCCGCGTGGTCTTCCCGCCGAGAGGCTTCCTTCAGCAACCTGCCCCGTCAACAGAAACCTGTCTATGAGCACCGCGTACAAAGAGATGGTCGACAATGCGGCTCTGGCCGCTGAAATTCAGGAACTGCTCGACGTTGTCGAACCCGGCACCGTCGCCGATATGGTGCTGCAGCGAGCGTTCACGCACTCGGCCACGGATGTTCATCTGGACCCGACGGCGTCCGGAATGAGAATCCGGTTTCGTGTCGACGGAGTCCTGCGGGACATCATTCCGGTTCCGAAAGCCAAAGCCGCGACGTTTGTGTCCCGCATCAAGGTGCTGGCCGGAATGGACGTCACCGACAAACGCCTGCCGCAGGACGGACATGTCACGTCGCAGCGGCTGGACGGCGTGCCTCGCGACATCCGCGTCGGCAGCAGTCCCACAATTTACGGCGAACGGCTGGTGCTGCGGCTGATGCCCGATCCCGGTCAGTTGACGTCGCTGGAATCGCTGGGGCTGCTGAACGATCAGCTCAGAAATGTGCAGAAGCTGCTGGAAGTTCCGTATGGCCTTCTGCTGATTGTCGGTCCGGTGGGAGCCGGCAAGACGACAACCCTGTACAGCCTGCTGAAGGAACTGAATCAGCCGGACCGCAGCGTCGTGACGATTGAAGACCCGGTGGAACGCAGAATTCCGGGAGCCAACCAGATTCAGGTCGACGTCAAGTCCGGCCTGACGTTTGTGAAAGCTCTGCGCGGAGTGCTGCGGCAGGATCCCAACGTAATGTGTGTTGGCGAAATCCGCGACCCGGAAACCGCTCAGATCGCCTGCCGCGCGGCGATGACCGGGGTGCTGGTGCTGTCGACGCTGCACGCGAACGACACCGCCTCGGCTGTTGATGTGCTGCGACAGTTCGGCCTGCCGTCCATGGCAATCGCCGATTCCCTTCGCGGCGTGATTTCGCAGCGACTCGTCCGCCGCATCTGCGTCGACGACCGCGAACCGCTGCCGGTTGATGACACCGTGCGGCAACTGCTGCAGTTGCCGCACGACGCCGCGCCGCCAACTGTCTATCGTGGCATTCCGAGAGACGACAACTTTCAGACCGGGTATTCCGGCCGTATCGCCGTGTTCGAGACAATGGCCGTCACCGGCGGCATTCGCGACGCGATCCACCGCAACCAGGCCGCTTACGAAATCATGCAGGTCGCGCGCGAGGAAGGGATGCTTACGCTGGAGGATTCCGCAAGACGGCAGGTGCTGGCAGGAGTCACGTCCATCGAAGAACTCAAACGCGTCATCGTCGATACAACGATGACGACCATGTAGCCGAAAGCGTACTGATGAACTGGACAGATCGGGAACTCACCGCCTGGCTGGACGAAATGCTGCCCGTCGACCGCATGTCAGAACTTGAACAGCAGTTGCGTGAAGACGAACCGCTGCAGCATCGCATCGCCGCGCTGATTCGCGACCGCGATCAGGGTGGCCACACCGTCGGTGAAATCTGGCAGCGCGAACGGCTTAGCTGCCCCGGTCGCAGTGAACTGGGCGGGTACCTGCTGGGGACTCTGACCACCGAAGCCGCCGCCTACGTGGAATTTCACCTGGCGACAGTCGGTTGCCGATTGTGCCAGGCCAATCTGAAAGACCTGGAAGACCACGCGGCGGCGGCTTCCGCAGCCCCCGTCCGCCGAAAACGCTTCTTCGAATCGTCCGCCGGCCTGCTGAGCCAGCCCGACGACGGCGACCAGTTCTGACTCGCAGACGGCAGACCGCAGACCGCAGACCGCAGACCGCAGTCGCTCGGAATTCCTGTTTGGCGGGGCGCGGATGCAAACCGGCTGGCCAACGCCCAATGTCACTCACTTTCGCTCTGATCTGTGAGCGGCACGGCGCTAGCCGCCGGTTTTTCGGAGCGTTTTTCAATGCAGACACCGGCGGCTAACGCCGTACCGCTCACAAAGTGAGTGACATTGGGCAAACGCTGCCAGCAGCGGCCACGTTGCGGACGCTGCCAGCGTCCGCAAGGCTCGGTTTGCACCCCTCGGTCACCTGCGCACTTTGAAAGCCATGATTTCGCAAGTGCGAAGCTCCTGCTGAGACGCGTGTCACCGCATTCGACTTCCCGTTCGCGTCCCGCGGGGGCTCAATCGCTTCGTCAGGCCCGACGGGCCGACCCATCGTTCGACCCGGGACAGCGTCCCCGGAAAACGGAACTACCCGCAGCCGCCGGAGCCGCAGCCGCCGGAACCGCAGCCGCCGCTCTGTGCGGGGATCACACCTTCGGCACTGACCGGCTGCACGTGAACGATGCCCAGCCCGGCAGCCGCCGCCAGCAGAGCCAGCCGAGTCGTTTCGGCACCTCGATCGTTCAGCACGTAAAGAATCACCCGGTCCTGATCGAGCGTCCATTCCAGATCGATCAACTGCAGTTGCAGCTTCCACTCATCAATGCGCCGCTGCCAGTCGCCGAATTCCTGCAACGCTCGCTGCTGGTTTTCGTCAAAACGCCGCAAGTCATCGGCGGCTGCGATCCGCAGCACGTCTCCGGACGGCTCTTTTCCAGCGGCAAGCGATTCTGTCAACACTTCGAGCACGGTACCAAGTTCTTCACCGCGATCGGTTGTGACAACGACCTGCCTGCCGCGTTGCTCGCCGGCACCGCGACCGTCCACCGTTGCAGAGGCCACAGTTGCGGAGGCCACAGTTGCAGAGGCCACCCATTCAAAGCGAGCCACCTGAGGCACCGACCCGTAACGTACCAGGACCAGCCGAACGGCCGGATCGGTCGTGTCCGTATCGCGAATCCTGCGGGTATCGGAAGTTGCAGCGATCACTGTTGTCACATCCTGGGAGTTTGTTCAGCGGGCGACACGGGATGTCAATGACGCAACCGCAGAATCTGCTACGCTCCGCCGCGTCGTACTCATTCAGTATCGCGGAATTCAGGACAAACACCAATGAAGGCTCTGGTCAAACGTCATGCGGAACAGGGATTGTGGCTCGAAGACGTTCCGGAACCCAGGCCGGGGCTGAACGATGTGCTGATCCGCATCGACCGCACCGGGATCTGCGGCACGGACGTGCATATCTATGAATGGGACGAATGGGCGAAGAAGACGATTCCCGTGCCGATGGTCGTGGGCCACGAATTCGTCGGCGAAGTGGTCGAAGTCGGCAGCAACGTGCTGGACTTCCATGTCGGCGAAGTCGTCAGCGGAGAAGGCCACGTCGTGTGCGGACGTTGTCGCAACTGTCTGGCCGGACGACGTCACCTGTGCGCGAAGACTCAGGGAATCGGCGTCAACCGGCCCGGTGCATTCGCGGAGTACATGGTCTTGCCGATGACCAACGTCTGGCATCACGCCGACGACATTGACCGCGACATCGCCAGTATCTTTGATCCGTTCGGCAACGCCGTTCACACAGCTCTGTCGTTTCCCGTGCTGGGCGAAGACGTACTGATCACCGGCGCCGGGCCGATCGGTCTGATGGCCGCCGCGGTGGTTCGTCACGCGGGAGCACGCCACGTCGTCATCACCGACGTGAATCCGTGGAGACTGGAACTGGCAACAAAACTGGGAGTCACGCGGGCCGTCAACGTCCGCGAACAGACACTCGAAGACGTACAGCAGCAACTGGGAATGCAGGAAGGTTTCGATGTCGGTCTGGAAATGTCCGGAAATCCGGCGGCCTTCCGCGACATGCTGAAGAACATGTGTCACGGCGGAAAAATCGCGATGCTGGGGATTCCGTCCGAAGAAATCGCCATCGACTGGAACACCGTGGTCTTCAACATGCTGACGATCAAAGGCATCTACGGCCGGGAAATGTACGAGACGTGGTACAAGATGACCGTGATGCTGCAAAGCGGTCTCAACATCAGTCCGGTGATTACTCACCGCCTGCCCTGCACGGAATTTCAGCAGGGATTCGACGCCATGCGTTCGGGACAGTCGGGAAAGGTCATCCTGAACTGGCGCTAACAGATCCGTCACAGTGATGTTCAGGTGACGTCACCACGCGTCCGGGAGGACGAAACTCCTGCCGAGCTGCTGGTACAGCGGTCGTTCTGTGGCCCGTGCGGGCGTGCCAGTCGGTTTGTCCCTCGCAGAATTGCAGCTCCGGGGTGCAGGCCGGACCGAAACCACCATTGCCGACGCTGGCAGCGTTCGCCACGTCGCTGACGCTGCCAGCCGCTGTCGTCGCCGCTTGTCCGCAAGATGAAACACCGTCCAGCCTTCTGACCGGCGGACCTCCGCGGCGTCTTCGGCACGAACACGCAGGTCGGCCGCAACACGAGTGAACGACCGTCACGTCCGCGCGAAAATCAGCAGGCTGTTGGCCGAAACCACCATTGCCGCCGAGAAGTCGAAACTTTGCATAGGCGAGGCCTTCTTAGCCACTCACTCACCCACAGTAGCCGAACTCATCGGGAATCGCCCGGTATTCGGACACATCGCTGTCGATGACCTCGAACAGTGTGGCGTCAGAGGAACAGCCGGCGTGGATGCCAGGCTAATTGTATGTCGACAACCGCCACGGCGTGATTTGCGGAACATTGCTCAGCACGTAGACTGTGAACGTGGCGGGAACTCCCCGCACGGCAGCGTCTCGGACAGCGAATTATGCCTCGGCAGCAGACAGTCATCGACAACCCGATCCTGAACTCGCCATACGAGGAGCCGAACCGGCATTTCCGGTTTGACGATGACGGAATCACGAGCGAGGTTGCCAGCAGCCGTCGGATCAGTTCCTACTTCGTGCCGATCGCGAAGGCTCGCAAGAAGGGCAAGCAGCTCGTTCTCGATTCAGAATGGACAGAGGACCGGCTCGAAGAGAACAAGCTGATCAACGACATTCGCGGGCGCGTCGAACTCTGGCGGCAGGGAAATTATTCGGGAGTCACAACGACATCTCACAGGCTGCTTGAATACTGGACAGCACCGGACCGCGACAAGCCGCTGTTCTTCTGCCAGATCGAGGCACTCGAAACGCTGATCTACATCACGGAGGCCGCGAACAAGTCTGGCGACGCGTGGATTGAGAACGAGCTGAAGAAGGCGAACGAGTCCGCGAATCCGGAGCTGTTCCGGCTGGCCTGCAAGATGGCGACGGGCAGCGGCAAGACGGTTGTGATGGCGATGATCATCGCCTGGCAGACGCTCAACAAGCTGGCGAACGCGCAGGATCGGCGGTTCTCGGATGCGTTTCTGCTGGTCGCTCCGGGGATCACAATTCGCGACCGGCTGCGCGTGCTGCTGCCGAGCGATCCGCAGAACTACTATCGGCAGCGGGACATCGTCCCCGCCTGGCAGATGCAGGAACTCGGCAAGCCGAAGATCGTTATCACGAACTTTCACGCCTTCCTGCCGCGTGAGAAGGTGAAGGCCGGGAAGCTCACGAAACAGATTCTCGCCGCCGAAGAGCACAGTCCGTTTCGCGAGACTCCGGGGTAGATGGTCCGGCGTGTCTGCCGCGAACTCGGCAACAAGAGAAACATCGTCGTTCTGAACGACGAAGCCCATCACTGCTACCGCCGTAAACCTGCTGACGCAGACGTCGACGAGCCGAAACTGAAAGGCGACGAACGGAAGGAAGCCGAGCAGCGCAACAAAAGCGCCGCCGTCTGGATATCCGGGATTGAGGCCATCAAGAAGAAGCTCGGAGTCCGGGCCGTGTTCGACGTCTCTGCGACGCCGTTCTTCCTGCGAGGTTCCGGGTACCGCGAAGGCACTCTGTTTCCGTGGGTGGTGTCTGACTTCTCGCTGATCGACGCCATCGAAGCCGGCATCGTGAAGATTCCTCGCGTGCCGGTTGAAGATGATTCGATGACCGGTGAGCAGCCGACATACCGGGAACTCTGGCTGCGAATCCGTGATGAGCTGCCGAAGAAGGGACGTAAGACAGACGCGGTCGGCGGCGAACCGAAACTGCCTGCAGAACTCGAAGGGGCTCTGCACAGCCTCTATGGCAACTATCTGAAGGCTTACGAACGCTGGGAACAGGATGACGCGTCGCGGGCTCGCGGGATTACGCCACCGGTCTTCATCGTCGTCTGCAGCAACACCAACGTCTCGAAGCTCGTTTACGACTGGGTCGCTGGCTGGGAAAAGCCGGTCGGAGATCAGCCCGTCGTTCAGGCCGGACAGCTCGACACATTCCGCAATGACGACGGTCGCGGCGGATGGCTGCATCGTCCGAACACAGTTCTGATCGACAGCGAGCAGCTCGAATCCGGCGACGCGATGAGTGCTGACTTCAAGCAGATCGCGGCGCGAGAGATCGAGGAATTCAAGACAGAACTCCGCGAGCGGTTTCCGGGCCGCGACGTCGAGAAGATCACCGACGAAGATCTGCTGCGCGAGGTCATGAACACGGTCGGCAAACCCGGACGGCTGGGTGAGCACGTCAAATGCGTCGTCAGCGTCTCGATGCTGACCGAAGGCTGGGACGCGAACACGGTCACGCACATTCTGGGGATTCGAGCGTTCGGAACGCAGCTTCTGTGCGAGCAGGTCGTCGGTCGCGGTCTACGGCGGATGCGCTACAAGTTGAACGACGACGGTCACTTCGATCCCGAGTATGCCGAAGTCTACGGCGTGCCGTTTTCGTTCATTCCATGTTCCGGCGCGACGCCCGATCCGCCTCCGCAGGTCGAGCGAACGCGTGTCCGTGCTCTCGAAGAACGGATTGCCTGCGAGATCACGTTTCCCCGGCTGCTGGGCTACCGCTACGACATCATCGACCATGAACTGCGGTACGAATTCAAGGAACAGGCGAAGCTGTCACTGAGCACTGCGGATGTTCCGACGGAGACGAAGAACCGTCCGATCGTCGGAGCCGGCAGCGTCCACACGCTCGACGAACTGAAGGAACACCGCGAGCAGGAAGTCGCTTTCAAGCTCGCGAAGCTGGTCGTCGAGAAATACTTCCGGCAGGACGGAGAACGTCGCGAGGGCCGCGAAGAGCAGCACACGTTCGATGCCGACGTCCAGGCCTGGCGATTCCCGCAGGTCCTGCCGATCGTCCGCGAATGGCTGCGGGAGTGTCTGACGCTGAAGGATCGCGCCTTCCCGCAGATGCTGCTGTTGACCGAACTGGCTCACGATGCCGCCGACAGAGTTTTCCTGTCGATTGTCGAAGGCACGGCCAAAGAACGCATTCTGAAACCGATTTATCAGCCGTACGACACGGTCGGAACAACGCGGTACGTGGACTTCGACACGACAAAACCGACCTGGGAAACCGAACCGGCGAAGTGCCACATTTCGCACGTCGTCGCAGACACGGAGTCCTGGGAACAGAAGATGGCTCAGGTTCTGGA
>CAZHET010000142.1:9909-13118 GCA_964531585.1 uncultured Planctomycetaceae bacterium
TGGGACGCTGAGACTACGATACAGGCTATGCTGGACGTATCTGACGGTCCGGACGACCGATCGAGATAGGGCGGAGGGACGATGGCAGCCAACAGTAAACACATGCGAGACCTGTATCAGCGCCTTCGCGAGCGTGGATTTGACTACAGCTTCGTGCGAGACGTCATCCTGCCCGACTGGTGGGATGATTCGATGGCCGAAGTTCCGGCAAACCGCGCCCTGGCGGAAGCTGCAATCGCGCGTCAGCTCAGCTACGACATCGCAACGCTCCGAAATCCAAACGCAGCTCTTCCAGCTCTGACCGCCAACCACATTCGATTCAAGAAGCGGGCGAAGACCGACTCAGACAGGCTCTTCCCCGCAGTATGGGTTGCTCAGCGACTCGCGACGGTCGTTGCGTCAGCGGTTAACAACCTGCCTCGCTTCAACCGGTCACGCAGAACGGCAGCTTCGATCCGCGACGAGATTCTGGCTGATCATGACATTGTCAATCTGAAGGCGTTGCTTGATTACGCCTGGAGTCGCGGGATCGTCGTGCTTCATCTTCGATCGCTGCCTAAGGGGCCGAAGTTTGACGGACTGGCGACCTTCATCGGCAAAACGCCGGTTGTCGTTCTCGCATCCGGGTGGCAGGGACCGGCCTGGCAGGCGTTTCATCTGGCACACGAACTCGGACATATTTTTCGTGGGCATGTAAAGCCTGGCGATGATCTGCTCGTCGACTCCGATATTGCTGCGCAGGTCGAAGACGACGAACAGGAAGCAGAAGCCGACGCGTTCGGTCTCGAAATTCTCACCGGCAATCCGTCAGTGGAAGACATGCCGGCAGCCGACGTCTTCGGAGAAAACCTTGCTGTATGGGCAAAGCGAGCTGCCAAACAGTATCGAGTCGATCCGGGAACCTTCGCACTGGTCTACGGTCGTGCGGCTGGAGAAATGGCGGCAGCTCAGTACGCGCTGAAGATTCTCAAACTGAATACTGGTTCGCATCGTCAGATCGCGGAGGCACTGCTCGATCACCTTGACCTCGACAACGTTCCGGAGTCGTGTCAGCACCTGGTCGAGACGCTGGCGCTTGATCCGGAGCTGGTGGAAGAACTGATCGAGGGCTGAGTAGACGCGGGCCGCGTGAGCATGGATGACGACGAACTCCTGCTGATTGACTCCGACCTGTTTATTCTGCTGTCGGCTTCCGGACTGCTGGACCGCGTGGTTGAGTTGCTCGGGTTCTCGATCAAGCAGGTTCGGTGTCTGTCCGCGTTGCCGCACATGCTCCGGAAACCCAACCGGTCGTGGCGACGCAAGTATCCGCAGCAGATTCTGGATCGGGCATTAATAGACGTGAATCGGATTGTCTCGCTCTCAGATCGTCCGGACTCTGACGAGACGTTCGACCGCCTGATCAAGGCTGACGACGACATGGACGGTGGCGAGGCACTGCTTTACACGACCCTTTGCGAGCGGAATGCCTGCCTGCTGGGCTCCGGTGACAAGCGGGCAATGAAGGTTCTCGGCGCTATGAAAGACCTGTCTGACATCCGACAGCAGGTCGCCGGGCGAGTTGTCAGTCTCGAAGTTGTCTGCGAGCTGTTGTTGAAGGCGGATGATGTCGCAGAAATCACCGAAGCATTTCTGCCACTTTGCGACGTCAACCAGACACTGATAGTGCTGTTCGGCTCTGGTCGACCGTTCACGACAAAAGACCGGCTCGAAGCGGTGGCGTCGTATCGTCGAGATTTTGAAAAGGCAGTCGGCAGAGACTTTCTGTACCGCATTGATCATCATTAGAAGGCCGGAAAACGGTGACCACTACGAGTTGATTGCGGTCAGCCAGTTTCGGAAACAGCGGAGGCAACGCCATGACAACCGTGTCGGAGATTCCTGAACTCAGAGTTCCGATTCCCGAACAGGAACTGACTGCCATTTGTCAGCGGCTGGGAGTCAGTGAACTTGCTGTGTTCGGTTCCGCATTGACCGATGATTTCACGCCAGACAGCGATGTCGACTTCATGGTTTCCTTTATTCGTGAGGACTTCGGGCCGTGGGGATGCAAGCTGACGGAGTTGCAGGAAGAACTGTCCGTCCTGCTCGGTCGGGCCGTTGACGTTGTCAGTCGGGGAGCCGTCCAGCGCAGCCCCAACTACATCCGACGCGAAAACATCCTGAGGTCAGCGAGGACTCTGTATGTCTCGTGACCCGGCGCTCCTGCTCGACATGCTGCTGGCCGCTCGCAAGGTGCTGGAGTTCGCTGGCCGCACGTCGCGGGACGATTTTCTGACGGATGAATTCGCCCAGTCGGCCATTCAGTACCAGATTCAGATCATCGGCGAAGCCGCCTTCAAGCTCTCGAACGAGTGCCGGGAGCAGCATCCGCAGATCGAGTGGAAGGCGATCGCCGGTCTGAGGCATCGTCTGGTCCATGACTACGCGGGCATTGAGCCAGACCGCATCTGGGACGTCGTCGAGAATCACGTTCCGGAATTGATCCGTCTGCTGGAACCCCTTGTCCCTCCGGAATCCACTGACGAATCCTGACGCGGAATTTCCGCATTCACCGATCAACTGACGCTGCAGCACTCTGAACGGACTCAATGATGGCCAAAAAGAAATCCGCGAAAAAAACGGCGACGAAGAAGAAAACAGCGCGGAAGAAGTCCGTTCCGGTCGAGGCGATCAAACACGCCTCCGACACGCGGAAGAACATTCCGACGGAGGAGCTGCGGGACTTTGTGCCGGATGAGCCTCCGGAAACCATGCTGTATCCGCGCGATCCGTCGCTGGATCCGCAGCTTGTGTGGAAGGGCAAGGACGAGCAGGATCGCCAGCCGCTCGAAGTGCCGGTCGTCCCGGTTTACATCCAGGAGAAGATTCATCCGCAGGCGATCATCGAGGACGTGCGGAAGCGGCTGGGAACTCCGGAAGAGAAGCCGCAGCAGCGGCAGCTCGATCTGTTCGGCGACTTCAACGGGATCGAGGATTTTGCTCAGAAGGTGGATTTCTACCAGCACGATCAGCACTGGTCGAACCGAATGATTCTGGGCGACAGCCTGCTCGTCATGACCAGTCTGGCCGAGAAGGAAGGGCTCAAAGGCCAGGTCCAGATGATCTACATCGACCCGCCCTACGGAATCAAATTCGGCTCCAACTGGCAGGTCAGCACGCGCAAACGCGACGTCAAGGACGGGAAAGCCGAAGACGCCACCCGCCAA
>CAZHET010000143.1:0-13068 GCA_964531585.1 uncultured Planctomycetaceae bacterium
CGGTGACCAGCAGCAGCAGAAAAAACACCAGGAAGCCGACTCGCTGTGGCAGCGACATTCCCATTCGCTGCTGCGGTGAGGCATATAGCGGCGAGCAGCACAGCAGCCTCGCCGGCGCAAGCAGTTTTTTCAGAATGCGGGCCATCAGCGGACTTCTGTTTCCTGAGGTCGCATCGCGCGAACATTCGCGACGGAGTTCAGCGTTGTCGTGTCGATCGTAATTGCCTGCATCATGCCGACAGCTGCCTTCATGCAAAGAAATGCGAAACGGTGCGGATCAACCTGTCGCGGGCGCGGTCAGCTTCAGAGTGATGGCAATGACCGCCGCCGAGACCAGGAGGATCGTCCAGATCGCGGCACCCAGAAATTCGTACCGCCCCGGCAGCGGTTCCGCTCCTGTTGCCGCGCGGGTCTGCGTCTGAATGGGTGAGCGATTCTGTCCCACCTGAATCGAAGCTGCTGTCTTCTTCAGCCAGCTTCCCAGTTGTCGTGGCAGATTGGTCGCTTCGGGATCCAGGTCGCCATGACGGTAGACTCCGCGAAAGCCCAGAATCACCGCCAGGTAGAAGACTTCCAGAGCATCCTTTGACGGCAGTTCGGCCGCCTTTGCGGCGCGGTGGAAGAATTCGCGGTCGGCGATGCCTTTGAATTCATCGGTATCCACAGAACCGAAATCAGCGGCTCGCCCGATGCCGCGATCAAGCACAACGGTGTCGCCACCCAGGCTCGGCGGGGCCGCATCGGCGTCAGCGTCGGTGTCGGCGGGAAACAGGTCCAGTTCCAGCATGTTGGAATGCCACCAACTGCGGCTGCTGTCCGGCCACCCGCTGCTGTAAATCAGCATCTCGTCGATCCAGGCAACAAGAGCAAACTTTGCCAGTTGCCAGTCGGGGGACCGACCGAGCGCTGTATCGGCGGAGGTGAACTTCTGCAGGATCTTCAGCTTTTCGGCCGGAGGATCAGGTTCCTGATTGTTCTCAGCCCGTTCCAGCAGCACGATCACGTACTCGATAATCGGATCGATGTAGGCTGCCAACTGCGTGTTCATTCGATTCGCCAGCCCCTGGAAGACCTCTGCAACGGATATTGTGAAGGAACGTATTCCTTCACGAGGCAGGAATCAATCCGCTGCATTCTAATGGCCTCTGCGTCGCAGCAGGCACTGGATTCTTCTGAATGCCGCCGTACCTGCAGACAGGCAGCGGGAAATCCGGAATTTGCGAACGAGACCAGACATTCCGACATTGTGGCGTTGCTGAATCTCTCGCCGGCGGATCGAGGCCATTGCCAACGCCATGCGCGGCAGCTAGCATCGCTGGAGTTCCTGCCGCCTGCGGGGGATTCCACCACCCTCATCGAGACTCTGCCGGTCTGGCCGCCTGCGTTTCTGCGGTGATGCCTGCCAGGCCTGATTTGATTCCGCAAGCACTGCCATCTGCGTGTCCATGTCTTCTGCCTCGCTTCCGATCGACGAAGAGTGCCTTCGCTTCGCAGCCGAACTGCGGGACGGAAAAGTCACGTCTGTCGAAGAGTTTCTGCGCTCGGTACAGGGACTGGCCACAGATGAGCTTATCGAGCAGCTTTGCCAGGTCGAAATCGAACATGTTCTGCACGCGGGAGGCAGCGTTTCAGAAGCGCAACTGAGGCGCCGCCTGCCAAAGCATCGCCGCGCTGCGTCTGCAGCGTTCACCAGCGTACGTGCCAAATACCCCCAGCATTCCGCGCGGCTGCTGCCGGATCCCGGCAAGACGGATCAGGGACTGCTGGATGTCTTCTTTAAGTCCACGAATGTCCTGACGCCGGCAAACTTCCAGGAATCCGACGACGTTTCAGACGTCGACATTCCGGAGCCGGAAGTGCAGTTGAAAGTCGTCAAAGGACCACACAGCGGGAAGGAGTTTCTGTTCCGCAGCCCGGTGTCCGTGCTGGTGGGACGCAGCGCGGATGCTCATCTGCAGCTTGTCGACGACGAAAAGTGTTCACGACTACACTGTCGCTTTGAGATCGCACCGCCGCACTGTTCGCTGATCGATCTGAAAAGTACCAACGGAACCCTGGTCAATTCAGAACTGGTTGATCGGTGCGATCTGCGTGACGGTGATACGGTTCAGGTGGGGCGCACCAGAATTCGTGTTCATATACAGGAGGCACGGTCGGCGACGGGCTCCACGGATCAGCCACTGGCCAACCTGACATTCGACCCGACCCGCGACGCTCCGTCACTGCCCGGTTATGAATTCGGTGAACTGGTCGGCAAAGGCCGGTTTGGTGTGGTCTATGCCGGGCGACACCTTTCCAGCGGGAAGAAAGTGGCTGTGAAGCTGATGTCACGATCCGCGATTCCCGACGGCGAAGAAGTTCAGCACTTCATTCGTGAAGCATCAATCTGCGTCAGCCTGAAGCACCCGCAGATTGTGGAAACTGTCGACTTTGGAGTTCACGACGAAACTCCGTACCTGGTTTTCGAATACATCGACACGATTGATATCACCAGCCGCCTGCGTCGGCTTCCGGCCCCGGAACGCCGCGTTGCCTGTGCTGCGCTGGCCGCACAGGTTCTGGATGGCCTGCACTATGCTCACACGCGCGAGATCATTCACCGCGACATCAAGCTCAGCAATCTGCTGTTCTTTGAAGAATTCGGCGTTCTTCGTGTCAAGATTGCCGACTTCGGCCTGGCACTGCGAATCGTTGAAAGCAGCGGCAGCGAACGCGCTGTCGTTGGCACGGCGGCCTATATGGCTCCGGAAATGATCCTGGATCCTGCCAAAGCAGCGCCGCAGTCGGAAGTCTATGCCGCCGGCGTCTGCCTGTATCAGTTGCTGTGCGGGCGGCGGCCTCACGAAGCCAGACGGCTGTCCAGGATGGTCTTCATGGTGCTGAACGAACCGCCGACGCCCATTCAGGAACGCGACAAGGACGTACCGGATGAACTGGCCGCGATCATTGCAAAGGCCATCTCATTTCGGCCGGAGGAACGGTTCGCTTCCGCGGCCGACATGAGAGACGCGCTGCTGCAGTTCATCCACCATCAGGGAACGTGATCCGCCTGCTGAATCCGGTCCTGCCGAATGTCAGAATGTACGGGCCAGGTAACGTCGAATGCGCTGCAGCAGTGACCGCTCCGCTCCCTGAATTCTGATCCGGCCGACTGCATAAAGCGCGGGGACTGCATCGCCGTCATCCAGACTCAGCACGCTCGCGCAGCGAAAAACAGGAGGCGCGGCAGCGTGAGGCGGCCTCTGCCAGGAATTCAGGCCGGCCACGGTCACCTGCGCGGGAATGGCGTCGGCGGTTTCCTGGGAGATTTCCCCGATGATCGTCTGAAATGTTCGGCCGGGCCCCGAGAGCGGTTCAACGACACACAACGAACCGGAAGTCACAAATTCGATTTCTGCTTCATCAACGAACGCCACGACCTGCAGCTCACGCGGATCGCCGACCCAACCCAGCACGGTACCTCGATCCAGAAACGCGCCCTGGTTGCGGCGATCAAGCGGAACGTCCTGCCAGGACGAAAGCTGTCGGGGCTGAGTTTGTTCGAACCTTTTCTGAGGAGGCAGCAGGATGCCACTTGCAGACGTCGTGATACGAAGCAGTCCGGCCTGACGGCGCAGTGATTCCAGTCTGGAGCGTACTTCCGCGATCGCTTCGGCAGTCGTGGAGAGATCACCTTCCCGCTCAGAGGCCCTAACAGTTTCCAGCGCGTCGAGAATATTCTCGTGCTGACGAAGTTCTGCTTCCACAGCGTGAACGCGAAGCTGGATGTCCGGATTGCAGAGCAGGGCGACTTCGTGTCCCGGCTGCAGAGGCGCGCCGTAGGTGGTGAAGCTCTGCAGGCTGCCGGGGACTGTCACGTAGACCGCTTCGCCCGTCGGCAGAAACGTGCAGGGGGCCGTCACGACATACGGCCATCGAAATGTGAGCAACAGCCACGCTGCGACGAACACGGCAAGGCTGCGCAGGACCGGCGATGCAATGCGGCGCTGCCGAACAGCGGTCGTGGCAGTGCTGGTCAGAAACAGGACGACAGGAATCACCAGAAACGTTGTCAGAATAAACCATGACAACAGCCAGCCGGCGGCTTCCTGCTGCCACTGCTTTGCAAAAGTTCTCACAAGCTTCAGGATTGCAACAGTGATCAGCACGCGGTACGCCGTCGCCAGCAATCCGTACACAGTCAGAAACCACGTCTGCCGAGACCGCACGGGTGCCAGTCCGTCAACAATGCCGAACACATAGCGACGCGTCAGTTGTCCGATGCGCGCGGACGCCTGTTGGTACAGGTTCGGAATGCCACAATAATCGGCCAGCAGAAAATATCCGTCGAATCGCAGCAGCGGATTGCCGTTGAACAGAACGGTTGTAACGGAGGACAGCAGAATCGTGTTCATCAGCATCAGGCGCGTTGTCCCGGGCGCAGCGAACCACCACAGCCACACGCACACGGCGGCGATGGTCAGTTCCAACACAATTCCGGCCGACGTGACAGCCAGGCGATGCGATCTCGGCAGCGACCAGGAGTCGGAGACGTTCGTGTACAGCACCGGAGTAAACGTCAGCATCATGATGCCGCATTCCCGGCACTCTGCGCCGAAGTGAACGCAGGTCAGAGCATGAGCCAGTTCGTGGCAGCACTTCACCGCAATGAATGCAACCAGAATCAACAGCAGATTCCCGCGACTGGCGAACGTGGCCAGGTCGGGCAGCCCGTGTCGAAAGTCTTCGAACCGCACGGTTACCAGAATGGCGGCCGTCAGCAGCAACACTCCGAAAACAGCGGCTGCCAGGGGCGTGAAGAGAAATCTCAGGTGTGGTTCGATGGCCTTCAGCAGCGGCGTCGGATCCGTGAGCGGAATTCGCAGCCGCATGACTTTCAGAGGGGCCGACCAGCGTCGCGTGCGGCGTTTTTTCTGCAGGGCCGCGAGCAGCCGGGCAGAATCACCGCTGCGTGTCGACACCAGCAGTTGCTGGCGGATGAGTCGCTGCAGAAATGTCACTAGCTCCTGCTCGTCGATTTCATGCTCCGGAAACTCTGCCTGCAGTGTTTGCCGCCACTGCTCCAGTGTCGTGGTGCCATCGAGAGCCTTTGCGGCAAGGTATTCGTGCGGTTCAAGAAATGTGTGAACCGACTGCAATGGATCCTTCAGAATCCAGCCGCCGTTCTCATGAGGTACGCAGCTCACGTCCGTGCGCAATCGCCACGGAATGACCTGTTCGATGCTGCGGGAAGAAGTCGGAGACACGGCACTCATTGGGCCAGCGGTTTCAGGACCGATGTGGCTGCATCGGTGGCCGGTGACGTAAAGGACGGTGGCTTGGCCGGTTCTGGAGAAAGCCTTTCGGATTCGATCGTCATCTGCCCGACCATTCCCGGCAGTATGCGAAGGCCGGGATTGTCGAATTCTGCCCAGACTCGCAGTTGTTGGTCGAGGAGATCCACTTCCCGGCTGACATGCGTCACGCGACCGCTGACCGGCCCCAGTGACCGCAGTTCGTCGTCGAAGGTGATCGTAACGCGGCGGTCCTGCAGATCGTTCAGCGCGAGCGAAACAGCGATGTTTCCCTCGACACGAAGTTTGCTCAACTGAATCACACGCACAACGCTGACACCGGGTTCGACCCATTCGCCGGATTTGCGAACGACTTCCGCCACGACACCTTCCATGGGAGACGAAATGTGGCGGCGCGCAAGTGCGAGTTCTGCCTGCTGCAATTCGGTTCGGCGGGCCGCAACGGTCAGCCGCAACAGATCCAGATTCTTCAGTTCCTGCTGGACCAGCAGTTCGTGGCGTGCCACTGTGGAACGCTGAGCCTCGATTTCTGCTTCGTGAATTCGGGGCTGAAGCCGGGCCATTTCCAGATCGGTTTGCGCCTTCTCAACGCCGAGTACGCCTTTTCTGGCAAATGCTTCGAGGCGCAGAATTTCCGACGCCGAGACGCTGCTTTCAAACTTCGCGCGGGCGCGCTGAGCACGTTCGAATTCCACTCGGGACGTGTCGCGGTCCGTTTCTGCCAGCTCAACCAGCGTGCGGCCTTCTCCCGCTTTGACGGCAATTTCCAGTGCCGCCTGCAGTGGCTGCAGGGCAGATTTGGCTTCCGCAAGCGCTGCACGTGCGGTTTCGAGGGGCAACTGGTTGTCCAACTGCAGCTCAGCGGCCTGCAGGTTGATGCGCGCCGCCTGGACGGCAATCTCCTCCTTTCGGGCATCGAGCTGAGCCAGCGTCTGGCCGGCTGCCACGCGCTGACCTTCTGTCACTCCGACAGTCTCCAGCAGGCCGGGATCGCGAAAGGAAATCTCGCGCTGCTCGATCAGCATGACCGTCACCGGCGAAACGGTCACCGGAGAAATGGTCACCGGAGAAATTGCCGCCGGTGAACCGGTTGCCTCGGAGAGCCTTGCCGGCGGCGATGCTTCCGGAAGCGTGACTTCATCGGCTGCTGCAGCGCTCGTGCTGCTCAAACAAAGCAGGGCACAGGCAGCCGCCGTGATACGCGGACAGAGATTCATTCCACACCTCAAAACCAGGCGAACGCGCGTTCTCAAAACCAGGCGAATGACTGTTCGCGAACGAATTCGATCAGTTCCCGAAAGATCACAAACCCCAATGATCGGCGGCCGCAGTAAACCCGGGCCGTCACCGATGTGCCAGGACGCAATGGCAGGTTGTCCATTGTGTCAATTCCGGCGATCCCGCGGCAGATCAGCCGCCCGTCCAATATCTCGACCGTGTTTTCCAGCGATTCCAGGTGTGTCACGTGCTGCACCCCGGGCGACATGCGAAGAAAGAAACGGACGGGCAGCGACGGATCATTCTTCATGCGAGCTGCCTGAACGTAGCCGACGACGCTGTCAGGAATGTGCAGTTCCAAATGCCAGGCGGAACCTGTCGGGATGACTTCGAACAGAAAATCGCCCCGACGAACAGGTCGCGAGAGCAACTCCTCCTGCAGGTTAGCGCGGTACACGACTCCATCCGTGCGGGCCTGCACCGTCAGGCTGTCACGCTGTTCGGTCAGCAGCGCTATTCGCTGCTCCAGATCGGCGATGCGTTGTTTGACGGCAACTTCGCCGCCCAGAATCTGATCCAGCGACAACGTCCCTGTTGCGGCAGAGGCGACGGAGCGCGATCGCTGAACAGACGTCAGTCGCACTCGTTCGGTTTCCAGATTCCCAGCTGTCTGCTGCAACTGCAGATCCAGATCCGGATTGCGAACCCGGATCATACTCTCGCCCGCCTTCACGGCTGCTTCATTGGAAACCCGCAGTTCCTCGATCGTTCCATCATGCGGGCTAAAGACGCGATAACGGTCCTGCGGAAACAACTGCCCGGTGACTTCGATCTCGAAGTCCGTCCTGACCAGTACAAGCAGCAAAGCGCCGATCAGCATTGCGGCAGTCAGTGCGACCCGGCCGATGCCCAAACGCTGCAGCAATGAGCGTCTTTCGGCAAACCGGCGACCGTCGATGTGGGCCACCTGATCGCGCACGAGCCTGATCGCCTGATCGTCGGCGGGCGCATTCGACTCGAAACGTTCCAGCACCAGGCAGGAAGTCGCTGAGACGCCAGGAGCTGGTCGAGTCACGCGGTTCTGGGTGGGGATCGGCACGACTCGCAGCCACTTCGTGCCGTTCAAAGCCAGAGTTCGCAGGTCGTCGGAACATTCAGCGAGTGCATTCGTTGCCGACGAGTCAGTCGCAATCCACTGATCCGCAACGGGGGACTCTGCAATTCCGTTGGCCACTGCCCCGAGTGCCCGGCAGATCGGGTTTCCGGAATCGACCGAGTCAGTTCCGGACGATGCCGCAAGAGCCCAGTGAGCATCCTGCCGCCACAGTACGCTGGCACGGTCGATGTTCAGCAGCGTGCGCGCTTCATGGGCCAGCGTGATCGCGAAAGATTCCCGGTCGTCGCACTGATGCAGACGATGGCACAGGGTCAGCAGGCGGTCGGCGGTTTTCAGGCGTCGCTGAAAGTCATCCAGCAGTGCGTTGCGAAACACATCGGCAAGGCAATCAGTCACGGCGGCCGCTGCTTCTCGCAGCAGTTGGTCTGGAGCCTCGTCCGCTTCGGTGCGGACTTCCAGAGCTGCCAGGTGCTCGTTCGTCAGCGTTACAGGAGTGACCAGAACACCGCCGCTGCCGTGTTCGTCCACGCGGCGCGCAGGGAACGCGCTTGCTTGTGGGTTCGCAACAATCGTTGCCGCCAGTGAATTCACGAACTCCGGTGAATCGTCGGCGCAGGCACCTTCGGCCGCCAGTCTGACCACGCCCTCACCGGAGGAAGCCCATGCTGCAGATCCGCGGACGCCGGGTATTTCGCGCATGGCCGCTGCAGCGACGTTGAAGACGTCCGCAAACGGAGCGTTGCTGCGGATCTTCTGCTCCGTCTGCAGCAGCCTGGCTTCAAATTGATTCAGCGCACTGGTCATGAGTGGCGATGCTACGCGGCGAACGCTGAGGTCACAAGATGCGGATTCATCACGGTCACCATTCTCCCGTCGCAAACGAGACAAGAACTGCAGAAACTGCCGATCCATCCAGGTTGCGGCCGCGGGAATTCCCTGAAGGCTATCTGAAAAAGGGGTCTGCCCCTCTCCGGGCAGCCGTTCTTGCCGTGATTCTGCTGCCCTCCAAAGTGTCTGACCCTTTTTTCAGATCGGTTGCCTGCCCAGACGGAACAGGCAGTCGCGCCGGATCGATCAGCTTAATTTGCCGGTTCGCTGCCGCCGCTTCCATTGTTGCGCACCGGGAATTCGGCAAGTCCGCTGTGCTCGTGATAATCGTTACGAGGCAGCCGCATGAATGCCGATCATTCTACACGGACGAGTTCTCCGGGGGACTCGTGCGCGGGCAGTTTGTCCGGAGTCTGCGCTGTCGATCGGCGTGCAAACGCGATTCGGATGAGACCTAGTCAGAGAATGGCCATGACTTCTGCGATCAGAAAACTACTGCGACAGTACAGTCCGGCGCGGCGACGCACAAAACGGGTCGTGACGTACTGGCTTGCGAGTTGCCTGGCCGTGTCATCCGGATGCACGTCGCGTGAACTGCTGCAAGAGACGATCATCAACGACACCTCCAAAATCGATTCAATCTCGGCCCGAGTCGACAATTATCAGCCGGAAGTCTTCTCGGACGTTCACGTCGGCACTCCATTTACACCCCGTCAGCGGGATAACTACGACGCGATCGTCTACGACGACGTCACGCTGGATTCCGTCCTGTCGATCGCGATGAGCAACAGTCAGGTCCTGCGGGATCTGGGAGGCACGCTGCTGCGCAGTCCGGAAGCCATGGCAACGCGGTTTACGATGCCGCTGCAGGAGACCGACCCTCGCTTCGGGATGGAAGCGGCACTCAGCGCCTTTGACGCACAGTTCACTGCAGCAGGGTTCTTTAACAACAACGACCAGACATACAACAACTCGTTCTTCGCCGGCGGGACAAACACGTTCCGGCAGGACCTTCATGATTACTCGGCAGAACTTTCCAAGAACACGGCGACCGGTTCGCGGCTCGCGCTGCGCTCAGTCACGAACTACAACTCGAACAATGCTCCGGGAAACATCTTTCCCAGCGCATTTGATACCTACATGGAAGGTGAACTTCGTCAGCCGTTGATGCAGGGCGGGGGCGTGCAGTTCAACCGAATTGCCGGGCCGGGAAGTACGCCGGGCGTCTACAACGGCATACTGCTGGCTCGCGTAAACAATGACATCACGCAGGCGGACTTCGAAATCGCTGTACGCGACTATGTGAGCAACGTGGTCAACGCCTACTGGGATCTGTATTTCGCGTATCGTGACCTGGATGCACGAACGCGGGCGATGGAACGTGCGCTGGACGCATGGAGACGCCTGGAGGCCAACAAGGACCAGGAAAGCGGAGCCCGTGTGGCACTGGCCCGCGAGCAGTACTATCGCTTCAAGGCAGAAGTTGACGAATCCATTTCCGGACGAATCATGCAGGGGACTCAGGTGCGCAACGGCAGCACCGGCGGAACTCTGCGAGCCACAGAAGGTGTCCAGGTTGCTGAACGCCGCCTGCGCCTGCTGACCGGTATGCCGATCGCTGACGGTCGTATGCTGCGGCCGGTTGATGAACCTCAGCAGGTGCCGATCCTGTTTGACTGGGATGCCGTCACGAACGAAGCTGTCGCCAGCCGCCCGGAACTGCGGAAGCAGCAGCTGCGCGTCCGTCAGCGGGAGATGGAACTTCTGGCTGCACGGAACTTTCTGGCGCCTCGCCTTGATGCCGTGGGCCGCTATCGCTTCCGCGGCTTCGGCGGTGACCTGATCAACCAGGGCGGCGACCAGGCCGGCATGATGCCGTCGTCTGCCGTTGGCAATCTGCTGACCGGTCAGTTGCAGGAGTGGCAGGTTGGGTTCGAATTCACAGTGCCCATCGGTTATCGCCGAGCCCACCTGGCTGTCACAAACGCCGAGCTGATGCTGTCGCGATCTCGCACAATTCAGCGCGAACAGCAGAAGGCCGTCGTACACGATCTGGTCAATGCCGTGGCCGATGCGGAACGAGCCTACGAGGCCTGCGAGAACAATATGAACCGCTACCTGGCGGCTCGCGAAGTGTTGAAGGCCTATGATGTGAAGGAAGATGCCGGCCAGGACCTGGATATCGACCGGTTGCTCGATGCTCAGCGCCGGGCGGTCGAAGCGGAGATTCGCTACTTCCAGTCACGAGCCGAATTCGCAATTGCTCTCAAGAACGTGCATCTGGAAAAAGGCAGTCTGATGGCTGCCAACAATCTGGGAATCCTGGACACACACTCGCCACTTGTGTCGAACGATGCCGACGCTGGACTCTCCCCTGGTGCGGCGATCGTCGCCGCTGGCGAAGTCGTCACAGAAGAACCGGAAGCCGAAGCGGCCACAACCGGATCCGGGATCCAGCTCGCTCGGCACAACGAACTGCCGTCTGAGCAGAATGGATCAACATACGATGCAGACCGCGAAGAACGCTCCGAGTTGGCGACCAGCGAAGAGGACTCAACCGGCCGCGTGCGATTCGCATCTGCGACAGGCGAATCCGACGAGTAGGTTTGCTGTTGTACTGATCCCGGCGCACCGGGACCTCACAACGAGGGCTTCGGCAGACGAAACGGCGAAAGCTGCCGGACAGTGTCGGGCGGACGGGGAAATTTCGCCCGGCGTTCAGGATCGAGCGGGTTTTCGTAACGCTTTCGCCGGACGATTCTGCGAACATGGCACGCATGAATCTCGTCCTTCGTATGACCCGTGGTCCTCATGTCGGCACTTGTCGCGTGCTGCAGATCGGGCAAAGTGCGCTGATCGGCTCTTCCGACCTGTGTGACTTCCCGGTGGCTCCGGCGGCCATTGGAAATCCGCAGTTTTGCGTGCGGTGTACGACGACCGGCTGCGAAGTTCAGAACGTGTTTCCTGACGTCCCGTTGCGAGTCAACGGTGTCAGCGCCACGAGAAAGCAGCTCGCCGACGGCGATGTCATCAGCGCCGGAAGCTGTGAATTCATCGTCAAGATTCGCGGACTGGTCAGTCGTCTGCAGAAGATGCGCATTCCGCTGGTCGGTACCACCGAATTTACGGCGGAGTTCACGCAAAGCCTGAACGCACGCAGGCCGGATCATCGGATTCGAGAAACAAGCCGGGCCACGATCCATCCGTCGTTCTGGTCAGATTCCGTTCGCATGCGCCATCGCGGCGCGGGTGTCCCTTCGGAAATGGTCGTCAGGTCCTGCTGCGGTCAGCGTACGGCGGCAGTGATTGTGGATATCGATGCAGCGTCGCAGATTTCCCTGTTGCGGGATCCACTGCGAAGCGGCGCGTTGTCACCGATTCTCTCTGCCGATGACAACGCCAGCCTGGGAATTCTTGACGGTCTGTCAGAATCTGAACGGACAGCCGTGCTGCACGAACTGTGGCCGACAGGCAGTGCGATGCTGGTCATCGCCGTTGATACGTCAGCATCGTGCCGCGATGACCTGCTGCGTTCATCACTGTGGCAGAACCGTTCGGTCAGGCAGGTTTCGCGAACGCTGCTGAAAGGGTCGCTGGCACTGCGCGAAGGTGTGTTTCGGTATCTGGACCTGGTGCTGCTGCCGACAGACACCGGCTGGATGCTGCTGTCCTCGACTCGCGTTCATCCGACGGACGAACTGACGGCGGCGGCCGCCAGCGTGAACTGATCGATTCACGGTGCGTTTGAAGTGATCGCGGTGCTCAGCGGGTTCTGCCACACGATCGCCGTGCCGTCGTCACTGGATGTCGCGATGATGCCGTTGGAAGACACGGCCAGGTCAGTAATTCCGGCCCGGTGTGCATCCAGAAGATCGGGATTGGGTGCCAGAAAACGGTAGGCCATGTGAACTTCTGCGGAACCGGGTTCGTCACGCGGGTGCCAGTTCCAGATGATCGCCGCGCCGTCAATGCCCGTCGTGACGACATAGGGAGAATCCTGTTCCGGCACGAAGTCCATCTGCGAAATGCCGCCAGCCCCGTGACCGGAAAACCTGGTGTGCTGACGCAACGCATTCGTGGCGGTATCGCGCTGCAGAATGAATGCCACGCTGGCACCGGAATTGGTCAGCTCACCGCCCAATGCAATCTGTTCTCCGCTGAAACTGATAGCTCCGCAGTTGAACTTTACGGGACCGTCATCCGGGCCGGTCATGAGTTCGATGTCAATGGCGGTTGGCGCAGGATCGCCGGGACGCAGCAGCCAGGCGGAATCTTCCGTGACAGCCAGAATCGTAGCAGCGTCTTCTGACCAGCGGACATCGGTGGCCGCGGTTGAGCTGAGTTCCCACTTCATCTGTTCCTGCAGCGACTGATCGGCGGGATTCCAGAGCCACAGCTTCACCACGCCGTCGCCTCCGCCGCTGAGCAGACGATAATCATTGGCGACCGGTGCGAACTCCAGACAGCGCGTACCGCGCCGATGGGCTCGTTCGACCTTGACGAGCGTCTGAGCGTATGCGTCACTCGATTCCTGGGAATTGTAGATCCGCAGCGCGCGGCTTCCGACTGCGACGAAGCGATGATCGTCGTCGTGAGACAGTGCAATCGCGG
>CAZHET010000144.1:0-12990 GCA_964531585.1 uncultured Planctomycetaceae bacterium
TTCGACGAACGACGGTTTGAGATCCATCCGCTCGTCAATGACCCGGCGGAATGAAGTTCGGTACGGATCTGTGTCGTGGCAGGCGGTCGTCGTCCGGATCATTCACGGCACGTGAGGAAAGGGGACTGGCTCCGAGCGCAACATGTCGCAGAGACCCAGATTCAGCGATCTTCCGCTTGGTGTCTGTCATGTTAGCGCGACGGCATGATACCGACCGCAACACAGGTGTGTGCCGTCAGTCGACGAACACGAACTCATTCGTCAGCAGCAGCGTTTGCGCGAGCTGTGACCAGACGGTTGTGCCGGACGACGACTCGTCGCCTGAGTTCGTCGAACGAAAGAAACTCAGCGCGGCGGCCGCTTCGTCTGAAGTGGGAGGTCGTTGCAGAACGAGTTGGAATGTCGCTTCGACGCGCGCGGCATCGGACGAGGTGCCGTCGGCCGCAAGCGCCGCAATTGCGTCCGCCTGCTCCAGGATGAACGGGCTGTTCAACTGAAACAGTGCCTGCTGTGGAACTGTCGTTTCAAAACGCTTCGGCGCGTGAGTGTCCGGGCTGGCGAGATCGAACGTCCTGAACACTCCGGGAAGATTCTGCCGGTCGATGCGAGCGTATACCGTCCGGCGCGTAGGAAACGGGCTGGTGGTGATATCCACTGACGCGCCGCCGATCATTCGGTCCAGCCGTCCGGATACGGTGAGGATTGCGTCGCGGTGAGCTTCAAAGTCCAGCCTTCTTCTCGGCATCCTTGCCAGCAGTCGGTTTTCCGGATCCGACTGTTCAGTCTCCAGGCGACTGTCGCTGCTCTGTCGAAACGTAGCCGACGTGACGATGTGACGGATCAGCGCTTTCCGTGACCAACCATGATCGATCAAGTAAGCGGCAAGGTAGTCCAGCAGTTCCGGATGACTGGGCGGGTCACTGCGCAGCCCGAAGTCGCTCGGTGAATCGACCAGGCCGTTTCCGAACAGATGCATCCACACACGGTTGGCTGCGACGCGTGCCGTCAGTGGGTTGTCCGCGCTGGCAATCTTCTCTGCCAGTTCTCGGCGACCGCTGCCATGAACAAACGGCTGCGGTTCACCGTCCGACAACGCTGTGAGAAATCGCCGAGCCACCTCCGGGCCTCGATTGCCCGGACTGCCTCGCACAAACACAACCGGTTCGCGAGCCTTGTCGCGGTCAACCAGACGCAGCGGCCACGGGTCGCCGCCGGGCTCTTCAGACGAATCAAAAACACCGTACAACGCATAGTAATCTGTCTGTGGAATTGGGTCGTACTTGTGATCGTGACAGCGAGCACAGGCCACGGTCAGCCCCATCGTGCCGCGAGCAACCAGATCGATGCGGTCGTCGATGATGTCGTGCTTGTTGTTCAGAAACCGGCGGCCCAGCGTCAGAAATCCCATCGCCGCCAGGTGTTCGGCCGTTTGCTGTTCCGGAAACGTGTCGGCGGCCAGTTGCCGAATCAGGAATTCATCGTACGGCATGTCGTCGTTCAGCGACCGGATGACCCACTCGCGAAACTGCCACGCACTGGCGTACTCGCGATCTTCCTGAAAAACGTAGCCCTTTGTGTCCGAATAGCGGGCAACGTCCAGCCAATACCGTCCCCAGCGTTCGCCAAAATGCGGTGAATCGAGCAACCGCTCCAGAAAGTCGTCCGGAAATTCTTCGGCGTCGGCCGTGGTGGCTTCCTCTGCTGTGGTCGCTGCTTCCAGATCCATTGCAGTCGGAGGCAGTCCAATAATCGCGAACGACAGACGTCGCACCAGAGTTCGCATGGGTGCCGTCGGAGAAGGTGACCAGCCTTCCTGCTGAAGTCTCCGCCGAATAAACGCGTCAACGGGATGAACAGCCGGAAGTCCATCGGACGTGTCGTGCAGCACCGGGACTTCGGGGCGAGTGATTGGCTGGAATGCCCAGTGCTGTCGCCAGGCGTCTCCGGCAGCCGCCGCGGCACCGAAATCAGAAGCTTCCGGCCAGATCGCTCCGTCATTGACCCATTTCGTTAATGCGGCAATCTGATCGTCGTGCAGTTTCGCTTCAGGAGGCATCTGCACGTCGTCGTCAGACCATGCGACTACCTGCAGCAGGCGACTTGCCGCTGAATTCTGCGGATTCACCACAGGCGACGTGGTTGCCGACCCGTTCAATACCTGCTGCCGCGAATCGAGTCTAAGGCCACCTTCCTGCATGTCCGGCCCGTGGCACTGCACGCACTGTTCGATCAGCAGGGGACGGACTTCCCTTTCGAAGAAATCCGCTCGGTCATCCGCGTTGACAAGCGCGAACGATGTCCACAGCCACAACGTATAACACCACATCACGGAACGAAACATATGGCTGATTTCTGAAGGATCCGGCGGGTAGCACTCACCGTCTGATGAGCAATCCGGCGCACAGGAATTGGCGGGAATGAGGCGAAGCGCAGAGAAAACTCACGGGCGGGAACAACGTTCAAGTGTACTCCCTGACAGTTGCGGAGTCGACGAATTCCAGCGGGTATGCGCAGCGCCGACCCCTGACAGCGCTCTGCCTGAACGACAGGATGTGGCACCTGTCGCGACGGCACTCAGTTGCATGGTTCTATGCAGCCTGCGACATCAATGTTGCCGCCGGAGACAATGATCCCGACTCGCTGATTGCGAAAGCGGTCCGGATACTGCAACACGCAGCCCAGCGGGACGGCTCCGGACGGTTCCACAACCAGCTTTGCGTCGTTCAGCAGTCTGCGGGTGGCTGCGCGAATCGTGTCTTCGTCAACAAGCAGGATCTCGTCCACCAGTTCCTGAATGATCGGGAATGTCAGCGCTCCCAGCACCGTGCGCAGACCGTCGGCAATCGAGTCGTAGCGAGTCGGCTGCTGAATGCGACCACTGCTGATACTTCGGAAGGCGTCATCCGCCCAGGCCGGTTCCGCCGCGATGACCTTGATGTCCGGCCGAAGCGACTTCACGGCGATCAGCGTTCCGGACAACAACCCTCCGCCGCCAACCGGAACGATGATTGTGTCGAGCTGCCCGGTTTGTTCCAGCAGTTCCAGAGCCGCGGTTCCCTGGCCGGCGATGACTCGTTCGTCGTCGAACGGATGAATGGCGACCGCTCCGGTTTCGTCCATAATCTTCTGAGCCGCCGCTTCACGCGCTGCAGAATCGGGTTCGCAGAATTCGGGCTCGACGCCCAGCTTCCGGACACCTTCAATCTTGATGGCTCGCGAATTGTGCGGCATCACAATGCGGGCGGTGATTCCTCGCAGCTTCGCCGCGCGCGCAACTGCCGCCGCATGATTCCCCGACGAATGAGCAACCACGCCCTTTGCGGCTTCGTCATCAGTCAGCGAAAACACCGCATTGCAGGCGCCGCGAGCCTTGAACGCTCCGCCGTGCTGCATGTTTTCGCATTTGAAGAACAGCGTCGCGCCCGCAAGTTCGTCCAGCAGGGCACATGTCAGCACAGGCGTGCGAATGACCAGATCACAAATGCGATCCGCGGCAGCGTGGATGTCGGTGAGGCGGGGCATGGGCGGTCGTGTTGAGCCGGAAGGAAACATCAAGCGGCGACGGTTGCGCAACGCAGGATAGCGGAGTCCGGCCGCGAACAAACTTCACACGTTCCCTGTTCTGTTCATTATTGCTGCATCCACGGCGGTCTGTGCCTCGTCGATCAGTGTGGTGGCGTAAGTCTGTTCGGCGTCGACCGTTTCGGCCACAACCGTTTCGGCCACAAGTGGTCGACCGCCGAGGCGTTGATCGCTTCGGTCGATCGCTTCGGTCGCAAGTACCAGGATGATCTGGATTGCAGCGCGGCCCCATGCAGAGTCCGATCGGTCCAGGGGCGAACCTGATGATGGTCCGGTTCGAACGAGTCTGCGCGAATGCTGACGGGGTGCGTGCTGCGCGCAACCAGTGCCTGCATCCGCTCGTAGAGTTGCTCCAGATGGTGTGTCCCGAGCGGTTCTTTCGGCTGAGACGGAAGCCGTGGCTGGACCGCCGTCATTCGTGACTCGAACAGGGGGCTGACGTCCCCCAGTCGCCGTCGCTGCGGATTCGACGCTGGTACCAGGCGAAGCACTGTGATATCCTGGAATTCGGGCAGACGATGACACCTTAATCTCTTAGTCTTCGCAAATTAGTCTTACCGCAAGAAAAACTGCTGCCGGGCCGGGAGATCGCGCTTGATGCACCTGGCCGTCGCGTAACAGCACGAGACGTGTTGATGCTTCCTCAGCGAGCCAGATTCAGAATCGTTATGATTGCGGCCTGCGGGACGCTGCTGCAGGCGGTTCCGGTCGCGGCGCAGTCGCCGCCGACACTGCGTACCTGTTTTCCCGCTGGCGGTCAGGTCGGTCAGTCCGTGGAAGTCACCGTCGATGGTGACCATCTACCGAGCGGCACCACGCTGCACACCAGTCTGCCAGGGGTGGAATGTCAGCCGCTGGAAGCGTCACGATTTCGACTCAGCATTCCGGCCGATGCGCCCCTGGGCCATTGTGATGTGTGGGCAGAGAGCGGCGCCGGGATCAGTGCTCCTCTGACTCTGGTCATCGGAAACCGTTCGGAGTGCCTGGAAGCGGAACCCAATGATTCCGCAGAAGTTGCCCAGTCCATATCGCTGAATACGGTCGTCAACGGACGGATTGACAGGGCGAACGACGAGGACTGGTTTCGTTTTTCCGCGTCAGCCGGACAACGAGTGATTCTCGAATGCGAGGCAGAACGAATCGACTCGCCGCTGCGCGCCATCCTGCAGGTCTTTGATACGACGGGCCGGCGACTGGCAGTCAACCGCGGCTATTTCGGCCGCGATCCGCTGATTGATTTCCGGGTGCCGACAGACGGACAATTCCTCGTCAGCGTGCATGAGCTGACTGGTTCGGGCAGTGAACAGGCCATCTATCGGCTGGCGGTTGATTGCGGCCCCCGTGTGGTCTGTGCGGTGCCCAATGTCGTTCAGCCAGGAACGTCGTCTCGAATCACGCTGTACGGCTGGAATCTGCAGACTTCGGATCACGAGGTGGGCGACACTGCTCTGGAACGTCTTGATGTCGATTTGCCTTCGACGCTGACCTCAGGCGGCGGTCCTCTTCCGGCAAGGCTGCTGTCAACGCAGTCACTGATTGCCGGCCGGTCAGTGGCCTATCACTTTCCCGGCAGCCATGCGCCGGTGGTGATGGGAATCACGGACGTGCCGGTCGTTCGCGATCACTCTGAAAATCACGCCGCGGAGGTTGCTCAGGAACTGACGATCCCCTGTGAAGTCAGCGGACAGCTGATCGCCGGTGACGAACGAGACTGGTTCGCATTCACCGCTCGCCGCGGCGAAGTGTTTTATCTGGAGGCATTCGGACAACGGGTCCAGTCCCCGGTTGACCTGCAGATCAGCGTGCTGGATGCCTCGGACCCTTCCAGACCACGCGAACTCGCACAATTCCGCGACGAGGTCCGCAACATTGGAGGTGTGTTTCGCACGGATCATCTCGATCCAGCGGGACGCTGGGTGTGTCCGACTGACGGACGGTACTTGATTGTCATCCACAACGTGATTGGGGGGCTTCATGCCGATCCAAGACGCGTGTATCGCCTGAGTGTCCGTCGCGAAGACCCTGCGATTGATGTGGTCGCCGTTCCGCACGGCAATCCTGGCTCAGGGATCAACGTCCGCAGGAATGGCCGGATCGTGCTTGACCTGTTCGCGATCCGACGACGTGGACTGAGCGGATCCGTGCGGGTTTCCGCGGCTGATCTGCCGCCCGGTGTCGAGTTCGAAGACGTCTGGCTGGGCCCCGGAGTTTGTTCCACGGTGGGAGTGGTGTCCGCTGACCGCAACGCAGCCGATGTGATCGATCGAATAAAGCTGCACGCATTTTCAGATGACTCCAGCGGACAGTCGCAGGCAGTGATCGGCGGCACTTCGACCGGCTCTCCGACGCCGTACGCCTACGGACGTCTGACTTCGCAGATGCGAATGGCGGTGGCAGGTGAGGCCCCCATCCGGCTCACTACGGATGCGCACCAGGCTGTGGATCACCACATCTATGGAACTCTGTCGCCCCGTCATTCTCCCGGCGGCATTGTCGACGTTGTTGTCACAATCGATCGAGAAGATGCCAGCCATCAGGCGCCTGTTCGACTGATGGGAGTGGGACTGCCGGATTTGATCGAGAATCAAACTGCGACAATCCCGTCCGGCCAGGCAGCAGGTTATCTCAGCTTCTATCTGCCGCCGACTCTGCCGGAGGGGCACTATTCGTTTGTAATCCGGGCCGAAACCACTGTGCCAAACGCAGACGACAAAGCAGACTACGAACCCGAATCCGTGACGATCTTCAGCAATCCCGTGACGATTCATGTCCAGCCAGCCGCATTTCTCCTCAATGTTGACCCATTTGCAGCGACTGAGGCAAAACGAGGTGAAGTCTTTCAGGTTGGATACCGTGCCAGACGTTTGAACGGGTTTATTGGAAAGTTGCACACGGAACTGGCTGGCCCGGGAGTCGTCACAGACGTCCCCGGACTCAGAGGACGTGGTGTCACATCCGTCGGTCAGGCTGATCAGGGATCGATTCAGATCGAGGTCAATGGCGACGCGGATCTGGGGCCACAACAATTCCTCAGGCTGTTCACCGTGGGAGTTGTTGAAGACGAGCCGGTTTTTCACGGCAGTTGTTTCCTGACGCTGGAGATTACGGACTGATGAGAAATTGCTTCCCGCCTGTGTTGCGCAAATGCTCCTGCCGGGTCGGGGCACTGGCAGCGCGATGCGTCCGAGCGTGCAACCAGGCAGCGCAAGCAAGTGTTTCCTGCTCCCAGGTGAACGCTCGCTTGTGCATCGTGCTGCTGTTTGCTGGTTGCGTTCAGGGATTGGCGGCGACCCCAGGAGCTGCGGGCGAATCGTCCGATCGGATTTACTTTGCCACGGACGTCGTTCCGGTGCTTACGAAGCTGGGATGCAACAGCGGGGGCTGTCACGGCAAAGCCACCGGACAGAACGGTTTCAAGCTTTCGCTGCTCGGGTTCGAACCGGAGTTTGATCATCAGGCGATCGTCAAGTCGGGGCGCGGACGGAGACTGTTTCCCGGGGCACCGGAGCGGAGCCTGCTGCTGCGAAAGGCAACATCGGAAACACCGCACGGCGGTGGACGTCGGCTAAGCGCGTCGAGTGAAGACTACGCCATACTGCTTAACTGGATTTCCCAGGGCGCTCGGGCACCGGATGCCGACGACCCTCGGCTCGATCGCATCACCATTGCCACCTCCACGCCAGCAACCGGAGTCCTCGCTGCGGAATCGTCGGTGCAACTGCAGGTGACGGCATTCTTTTCGGACGGGACCACACGGGACGTCACGCGGCAGGCGGTGTACGAGTCGAATCAGCCGGACGTGGCTGAGGTCGCTGCCGACGGACTGGTCACCTCAACCGGCCAGTCTGGACTGGTGTCAGTGATGGCCCGATTCGGCGAGAAGATCGCCGCCTTCGACGCGGCCGTTCCACTGGTGGAGGATGCGGCGGCCGTGGCAGAAGTTCAGAAGGTCCTCGATGAACTCGAACAGCAGATCGGCGAATCCAGAATCGATCAGCTGCTGCTGCGTCAATGGCGCCGGATGCGGGTGGTCCCGTCGTCCCCCGCCAACGATGAAACTATGATTCGCCGGTTGATGATCGACATCTGCGGAACGCTGCCGACCAGTGATGAAGTGACGGAGTACGTAGCCGACACGCGAGGTGACAAGCAGGCGCGACTTGTGGACCGCCTTCTGGAACGACCGGAATATGCCAGCTATTTCGCTTTGAAGTGGGCCGACATTCTGCAGAACCGAGGTGCCGGCTACTCAACCAGCAAACAACGACCGGGGACTACGCTGTTTGCCGGCTGGATTCGCGATTCGTTCGCCGCCAATAAACCGTACGATCAGTTCGTGTCTGAAATCATTACCGCCAGCGGCAGCCAGGACGAGAATCCTCCTGCGATCTGGTACCGCACGGTCCGCAAGTCTCCTGAATATGTGGAATCGGTTGCTCAGGCGTTTCTGGGGTTAAGGGTTCAGTGCGCGCAGTGTCATCACCATCCCACGGAACGCTGGAGTCAATCTGACTATTACGGTCTGGCCGCCGTGTTCTCCCGAGTCGGCCGAAAAGGTGGCTTTGCCGATGCGGAAGTGCCGACCAACGAGATCATCTATGTCAAGGCACAGGGAAATGTTGTCCATCCGAGGACCGGCGAAACGCTCGCCCCCAAACCACTCGGCGGTCCCCTCTTCCAATCCGACAGTTATACAGACCCTCGTCAGGATCTGGCGCGGTGGATGACGGATCCGGAAAATCCATACTTCGCCCGGACGATGGCGAACCGCATCTGGGCACACTTTCTGACTCGAGGAATCGTGCACCCGATCGACGACGCTCGAAGCACCAATCCTCCCAGCAATCCTGAACTGCTGACAGCTCTGGCTGAAGGCTTCATCGACAGCGGCTTCGACATCAAGCAGCTCATTCGCACCATCACGAGCAGCTATGCTTATCGTCTGGAAGCATTGCCACACGAGGGTAATAGAGGCGATGTGCAGACGTTCGCCAGATTCTATCCTCGCCGGCTGACCGCCGAAGTCCTTCTGGACGGCATCAGCCAGGTACTCGATGTGCCCACCGAGTTTCCCGGAACACCGCCGGGCACTCGCGCAATTGAACTGCCGGATGAGAACGTCGCCGCACATTTTCTTGATGTGTTTGGACGACCGGCCCGCGTGTCTGCCTGCGAATGTGAACGTGTCGACGCACCGTCACTGGCGCAAACGCTCGAGCTTGTGAACTCAGCGGAAATCCAGCGGAAACTGACCAGTGAGTCCGGTTATGCTGCCCAACTGGCTGCCTCCGAAAAATCGAACTCAGAGGTGGCTGCAAACATGTTTCTGACGGTGCTGGCCCGCACGCCTGTTCCGGCAGAGCTGGACGAAGCGGTCGCGTTTCTTGATTCTCAGAACGATCGAGTGGTCGCGTGTCAGGATCTGCTGTGGTCCCTGCTGGCCACCAATGAATTCCTGTTCAATCACTGATTTTCAGACACAGGACACATTTTCAGACACAGGACACAAGGCCATGTTGCGAATCGAAGGCAGCTCCTTCAGGAATTGTGCGGGCTTCACCCGCCGCAACTTTCTGCAGATCGGTGCTCCGGCGCTGGGTCTGGGAATCGCCGACCTGTTGCGGCTGGAAGCCCGGGCTGTCGCTGCAGGACATCCTGGCAGAGACAAGTCGATCATCGTGTTCTGGACAGACGGAGGCATCAGTCAGCAGGACACGTGGGACATGAAGCCCGACGCGCCCGCTGAGTACCGTGGTTTCTACCAGCCGATTAGCACTGCGGTGCCCGGCGTTGTGTTCAGCGAGCGGATTCCGCAGCAGGCCGCCGTCATGGATCGGATTTCCATAGTCCGCTCAGTGCATCACGAAAACGGGATTCATGCGCCCTCTGCCCACTGGATGCAGACCGGATATTTCGGTCCGACGCTGGCGCGTAATGCTCCTCAGAAACCGTCGTTCGGATCCGTTATTGGACATACTCTTGGATCACGACAACCACCAATGCCTGCGTACCTCAGTATTCCGAACGCCGCGGCGTTTGGGTATCAGGGCGGGGTCTATCTCGGCAAAGCTGCCAATCCGTTTGAAGTGGGTGCGGATCCCAATGCCGACGACTTTCGGGTCCCCAATCTCTTGCTGCCGGCAGGGCTGACGACGGGCAGCGTGAGTTCACGACGCAGGCTGCTGAGTCGATTCGACACGCTCCGCCGTGACATCGATAACAGCGGTGTGATGGAAGGTTTGGATACATTCAAGGGCCAGGCACTCGAAATGGTAGCCGGGGAGCGCATGCGAGCAGCGTTTGATATGTCGGCTGAAGATCCGAAGCTGCGAGATCAGTACGGCAGGCATCAGTACGGACAAAGTGCCCTGCTGGCCCGACGTCTGGTTGAAGCGGGTGCACGCTGCGTGAATATCAATACCGGCAACTGGGACCATCACGATAACATTGAGAAGGGGCTGGAAGAACACCTGCCCCCACTCGATCGGGCAATTGCGACACTGATTCGGGATCTGGACACACGCGGCCTCCTGGATGACGTCATGGTCTATTGTGTTGGCGAATTCGGACGGATGCCGCGAATCAATGGACACGCCGGACGCGATCACTGGTCGAACTGTTTCAGCGTGCTGCTCGCCGGTGGGGGCATTCAGGGCGGTCGGATCGTGGGTGCCAGTGAAAAATGGGGTGGCGCGGTGCAGGAGCGACTGGTGACGCCTCTGGATCTGCTGGCCACCATCTATCACACGCTGGGCATCTCCCTGGACACGCATTTTGAGGACGCCAGCGGACGGCCGGTGAGCATCGTTGGCAGCGGCCGCCCAATCCAGGAACTGCTCTGAACTGCTCTAAGGCAAGATCCAACAAGAAGTGTCCGACTTGTTTGTCGCGGAAGTCGCCAGAACTTTCGGCCTCGCCAATCGCCAAAACTCTCGGCGAGTTTCGCTACGACACACATACGTGCATGGGCGCGCGGATAAGTTGGCAGCGTTTGCTTGTCATAGTGTTCTGGTTGTGGAGACCGTTGGTCAGCCATGTGGACGGGGCAGGCCGGACTCTGCGGAAGCATCGACAGCAACCAGTGGAATTCCTGCTGGAACCCTGCCAATTAGAAAAACAGAAATCCGTGAGTGCCACGGTTAATCCGGTACTGATGGCCACGCTTTTCACGGATGATCTATTAGAATCAACTGAAAGTCGGGCGCTGCACGTCCATGCCGCAGTCGAATTCAGGTACCGTTGAGAAACCATTTGCTCCTCTGAAGGAGAGTCCGTATGAACCGCAAGCAATCGCGCCGCTCATTCCTCACTGCTTCCGCCGCCGCAGCAGCGGCATGGCACGTCAACCCGGGAGCCGTCTGTGCGTCGCGTTCCCCTCTGGAAAAGCTCAACATTGCAGCCATCGGAACGGGCAATCGTGCCGGGGCGGACATCGATGGGTGTGCCAGCCAAAACATCGTTGCGCTCGCTGATGTTGACAGCGGGATGCTCGCAAAGGCGAAATCCGAATACGGTGCCGAACGTACGTACACAGACTTCCGTGTGATGCTGGAAAAAGAGGCGGAGCGGATTGATGCAGTGATTATCGGAACTCCCGATCACACACACGCCCCCGCCGCGGCAATGGCGATGCGGATGGGCAAACATGTCTATTGTGAAAAGCCGCTGACACATACTGTCTATGAGGCACGAACCCTCGCGAAGCTGGCCGCAGAAAACAAACTCGTCACACAGATGGGGACACAGATCCATGCGGGGGACAACTATCGTCGTGTCGTCGAACTGATTCAGTCGGGCACAATTGGAGCCGTACGGGAGGTCCATGTTTGGGTGGGCGTCGACTATTCAGGTGCAAAACTCACGCGCGGACACGAAGCACCCAGCTCGGTCAACTGGGACCTGTGGCTTGGCCCGGCTCCGCAGTCAGACTATGTGGAATGCACAATCAACGGGAAACCCGAGACGGTTCATCCATTCCACTGGCGGTGGTTCTGGAATTACGGAACCGGGGGCCTTGGAGACTTTGGCTGTCACTACATGGATTTGGCTCACTGGGCACTGAAACTCAGGAACCCTGTCAACGTGGCCGCCCGTGGTCCGGCGGTTGATCGTCACGCGACGACGAGCGGACTGACGGTACTGTACGAATATCCGGCGCGGGGTGACATGCCTCCCGTGTCACTGACATGGTATGACGGCGGAAAGAAACCACCCGTTCTGGCGAATTACACAGGCGCAGATGGCAAGCCGCTCACGCAGGAAAGCGGGCAGCTGTTTATTGGGGAACGGGGCGCTGTGATTTCGAATTACGGCAGTCATCAGCTGTTGCCCAATGACGGGGAAGAACTGCAGCGACCGGATCCCTGGATTCCCGAGTCAATCGGACATCACAACGAGTGGATCGACGCTGTCAGGAACGGCGGGACAACGACCTGCAACTTCGAATATTCCGGTGCACTCACTGAGTCGGTTCTGCTTGGCGTGGTGTCTTATCGAAGCGGTGAACCTCTTGTCTGGGACTCCCAGCAACTGCAGGTTACGAATTCCGCAGGAGCCCAGCAGCTGATTCACAAAGAGTACCGTCGTGGGTGGACACTTTAACCTGAATCTTCCGAGTCTCATCGTTTCCGCGATCTCTTTGAAGCAGCCCCGGATCACAAAGTACCGATCTCAGTTGTGCTCAACCGTCATCGTGCGTCCCGAGCGAATCAGCCTTTTCGCAGAGTCTGAAACGAATCGGCGAAAGCATTCCTGAGCAGGAGACCATCGTTCGAATAGATGACGAGTCGTGAACCCTGGCGAATCGTGCGAAGGGCCTGAGCGTCTGTGCCAAACCAGCAGCCCGCAGGCACATGGTGGCGGTCAGCTGTGTCGATAATGTGTCAGGGCAATCGCACGTCGGGACAGCGGTTTTGGACTGAGTTTTGCGTGGAATCGCTTCCGGTCAAGAGGCGAAATCGGTTTGCCTTGGTTTTCAGAACCGGAACGGAGTCAGTGTGATGCAGAAGAGCGGGTGCTTTGATTTTCTTACATACTTTGTCGAGTTAAAAGGTCCCCAGGCGGATCGCGGAAACGATCATCTGCTGCTCGACATGGTGGCGCTGGTGCTTTGCGGCACAATCTGCGGGGCCAACTCGTGGGCCGATATTGAACGTTTCGCAAAAGCTCACGATAACTGGTTTGCGCAGTTCCTTGAACTGCCTTTCGGAATTCCGTCCCATGACACGCTCGACCGCGTGTTCCGGCATCTGGACACATAACAGTTTCAGAAGTGTCTGGCAAAGTGGGTCGAGCAACTACAGTTCTGCCTGGAAGGAACGACCGTGGCGCTGGATGGCAAAACCCTGCGGGGATCTCATGACCGGGCGGCCGGCCGCAGTCCGCTGCATGTCGTGAATGCCCCTGTGA
>CAZHET010000145.1:0-12985 GCA_964531585.1 uncultured Planctomycetaceae bacterium
GCGATCGACCGCATGACTCGACCCCAGCCGCCCGCTTCCAGCAGCAACTTGCGAGCACGCTTCAGCCACTGTGTTCGCTGCGAAGTGGTGAGCTTCAATGCGTCGGCGATGATGGTCAGTCGCAGGCTGGCATGGTAGTAATCGACGATGCGTTCGATTTTGATGCGTTGACCATCCACATGCAGATGCCGGAGCACATTCTTCCAGTAAGCTGTTTCAGTTTTTCCTGCGTCAGTGACGTAGACAATGCGTCTGAGTTCCGAACCATGACTTCGGATAACAGCCTTCAGCAACGATGTGAAATTCTGACTGAGTGTTTCCTGATTCTCTTCGGGCGAACAGGCCAGATAGACGGTGCCGATTCGCCTGCCGTCCGAGTAAACACTCAGCGTCGCAACGGACGCCATTTCGAAATTTCCAAACGGCGCAATTCCGAGACTGACTCCGTCGCGGCTGACCGCCAGCGTCACATCTTTGCCGTGTTTTCCCGCTTGATCAATCCATTCTCCGAGTTGCATCACCTGACACTCTTCACGCTGCGGTTCCATGATCTGTGCCAGATGCGAACTCAAACGCCGCAACTTCTCGGCACCAATCTTTACACCCGTGCGTTCGGCAATCACTTCGATGCAGCGCCCCTGCGAAGATCCGGCTGTGGAAAGCTGACGCCCCACAAAATCCTGAGCGGCTGGAGTCATGCCGTACTCGATGCCCAGAGCAATCTCCAGCGGTGCAATGGTCCGGCCACGGCTGCCCAGCCGATAGACGGCTCTGGTCAAAGTGATATTTCCGAATCGAGTGAGTATCTGTGCGTGAGGTGTTTTGTATTTGAGTCGTCTGTACACCTGACCTTGATACTCCACCTGCTGCGGCATCGAGTTCACGTTCTGTGGTTCAAGGAGATTGAAGCACCATTCCTCAAACGAACGGGCCAGTTCACGAACGATCTCTTCAACGCGGCACTCAAACTGATACACATCCGCTGGTCGCATGTCCGATTTCAGAAACTCGAAGGCTGTTCCCGCCAGTGCCGCGCACAACAATGTCAGCCTCTTCGTCAGCCAGATGGTAATCGTCGTTTTCGGAATTGCACAAACCAGCGTCCCTGCTGTAACCTGACCATCCATGAGAGGCGTCCTGTTCTGAGTTGTTAGTGTGATAACCAACATTCTCGGACAAGACGCCTCTTTTCACATAGACCAATTTTCCCTCATGACAATGCGCAATACGCAGATCGCACCCAAATAAACTGACTCACTCCCTACTGCCCAGATTAACCCGACTTTTCTCGTCGCAGCAAACCGATGCGCTGAATATCGGGTTCACCGGCGCTGGTGCCAGAAGCAGGTCTTCGGCTTTTGGGACTCGCAAAGTTTTTCTGCGGGCGGTGCCTGGTGATGCGTTTGGTGACGGCAATGGATGTTGCTACAGGATTGATTTCCTAGCGACGCTACTGCAGGATTTGCTGCTATGAGCAACGATCGGAAGCGAATTCATGAGATGGCCGAAATCGACAGAGCGTGCGATCGCTTCGAAAACGCCATCAAGGAAGGCCGCTCACCGAAGATCGAAGACATCCTGGCACAGTTTGAACCGACGCTTCACGACCGAATTCGCAAAGAACTCCTAGAGATCGAAGAGTCGTGCCGGTATTCGCCAGGCGATTCTGAGCCATCAAGTGATGTTCTGCACGTCGCCCCCCGGACAGCGTGTCAATCCGATGCTCTGGTCGAGTATGAGAATGGTCACATCGGTCCGGCAGTTGCTGGTGTGACTTCCGACTCGACAAGAGTACACAGCGGACACGGGGTGAGCACGGGGGACCCGGCGGTCGAAGGCGTACATCCGTTCCACATGCCGTCACACCTTGGACGCTATGAAATCCAACGTCTGCTTGGTCAGGGAGCATTCGGGCGAGTCTGGCTGGCTCGCGATCCTGACCTGCGCCGCCAGGTTGCAATTAAGGCACCAAAGATCGGGCAGTTTGTTCAGGAGTCTCTGATTCAGTCGTTTCTGGATGAAGCTTGTCGCGCGGCGGGTCTGGACCATCCTCACATAGTTCCCGTTCACGATGTCGGCCGAACGGATGATGGGCTTCCGTTTGTCGTTTCAAAATACGTCGATGGGGTGACGCTGAGAAAACTGCTTGAGACCGGTGCATTTGCGCTGGATGACGCCATAAAGATTGTTGCTGCGATCAGTTCGGCACTGCACCACGCTCATACGCTTGGCATCATTCATCGTGACGTCAAGCCTGCCAATATTCTGATCGACCAGAGCGGAACACCGTTCCTGACGGACTTCGGATTGGCACTCCTTGTAAGTCAACAACATGACTACCGGGGAGAGGTTTCGGGATCGCCCGCGTACATGTCGCCGGAACAAACGAAAGGACTTGCTCACCAGCTCGACGGACGCGCGGATATCTGGAGCCTGGGAGTCATTCTGTATGAAATGATGACCGGCACGCGCCCCTTTCGTGGTCGTAACATCTCGGACCTTTTTCAGGAAATCCAGACCCGTGCGCCGCAACCGCCTCGTCAGAGAATGGATGCGATCCCAGAAGCGATCGAAACGCTGTGCCTTAAGGCACTCTCCAAGAACATGACAGAGCGATTTCGGACGGCATTGGAATTCGGCCACAGTTTGACGGTTGCCTGGCGTGAAGCCGAAAAGGTGGTATCGCAGCTTCCCCACGAAAAGGTGAATCGGAATCGCATCATCAGCAACCTTCCGCAACTGCCGCCATGCTACGTGGAACGTGCGGAGCACCTCGATGCGTTGCGGCAACTGTTGCTTTCACGGGAATCTCAGACGGTCGGTGTGACAGGCGCTCCGCTGCTGGGTATTCAGGGGCGAGGTGGATTGGGAAAGACAGTGGTCGCCGCTGCCATCGCGCACGATCTGCAGATCAACGAACGATTTCGCGACGGAGTTGTCTGGCTCACTTTCGGCCAGCAGCCCGCTGTGTCAGCGCTACAGCGCCAGATCCTGAAGCGACTGACGGGATCTGAAGCACCCTTCGAAACGGAAGGAGATTTCCGGGAGCAGTTCATTCGTGCCCTAAGCGATCGCTCCTTGCTGGTCGTACTTGACGACGTCTGGCAGACGGACCACGTCAAAGACTTTCTCGTCGGGATACCGACCGTCTGCTTCCTCCTGACAACTCGCGACGGAAAGATTCTCACGCAACTGAATGCCATAGAGCTCGGGCTGGACGCACTCGACGTCGCCACGTCGCTCACTCTCTTGTCAAAGTGGGCAGGTGAATCCACCGACGCCCTGACAGATTCCGAAGACGTTGTCACCGTGCTGGAGCAAACGGGGCGACTTCCGCTGGCGATCGCCGTCTGCGGCGCAATGCGCCGCGACGGCCATGCATGGTCCGACATTGCGGAAGCACTTAAAGAGCGAATGTACGATTTTCTCGACGACGACGCACACTACAGCCATCGTTCCGTCCTCAAGTGTCTTGCCGTCGGAGTGGAGTTTCTGAAGCAGAATTCGCCGACGGACGCCGACCGCTATCTCGAACTCGCTGTCTTTCCCAGCGACCAATTGATTCCGGAAGCTGTCGTCGCACGGTTTTGGCACCAGGCAGCCGGGCTGTCAGGACTCAATGCGCGGAAGTTACTAACGACGCTGCACCGAAAAAACCTGTTGACCGTCCGGGATATGCCGGAGTCCCGAGCGATTGAGTTTCATGACCTGCAGCACGAATATCTGCAAGTGCTGGCAGAGCATGAAAAGCGAACCGCTCAGTATCATGAGGTGCTTGTCGTTAGTTATCGCGATGACGCAGTTCCCGATTGGTGGTCAGTCCCCGACGATGGATATTTCTATCAAAACTTCATTTCGCACTTGTTGGCGGCAGGACGCCGCGATCAGTGTGAGGATCTGTTGTTTTCCTGCGACTGGCTTCAGCGGAACCTGACGGTTCGTGGTATCCGCGATCTCGTGAAAGATCTGAGTCTGTTTCGAGACTCAGCCGAAGTTCGCCTCCTGTCGAGGGCAATTCGCCTCTCCGCGCACGTTGTAATTCACGACGCCAGCCAGCTTTACGGGCAGTTGTTCGGACGAATTGGCGCTGCTCTGAAGGAACGCGGCAGAGATCTCAAAGTTGCTGCCGCCGAAACCAAATCGCTGGCACCGCTGACGCAGTCTCTGACTGCACCGGGCAACCTCCTCCAAACACTTCGTTCGCCTGAAGGAGCGGTGACTGCAATCATCGCAATACCAGGAAAGCAGCAGCTATTGACCGGCCACTGGAATGGTGCCGTCCTGCTTTGGGATATTGCTACGGGCAATATTGTCCGGACGTTTTCCGGCACGGATCACGAAGTTGAGCGGATTGTGGTTGGCAAAAGTGTCGACAGGATCTTCGTGGCTGCCGGCCGTGAGATTCACGCCTGGGATTTAGAAACGGGCATGAGGCTTTGGAAGCGCACGTGCCAAAGCTCACTCCCTGTCGTGGACATCAATCTGAACGACACTTCGGCAATAGGCGTTGCGTGTTCCGGTGATGGTTCGCTGATTGTATTCAACGCAGCCGATGGTACACCGTTGCGGCAGCTCGACATACTGGCACGACCCCGCAAACAGGACTTACAGAGGCGGAAGCAGTTGGTCAGGCACAGCAGGCGTCAAGCTGATGACGAAGTGATCACACCCGCGGACCACGACCGGCAGGAGTTTGCGGTCTCAATGAAGCGAATACAATTCGTTCCCGGTTCAGCCCATGTGCTTGGAGTTGCAGCAGGTTGGGCGCAATGCTGCGCGAAGTGGAGCGATCCTGATTCCGACGAAGCGTGGATCATTAATCACGGTTGTCGCTGCACTGCGATTACCATCGATCCTGCGAATCGACTTGTGTTCACCAGCGGTCTTGACCGGACGATCAAGCTCTGGAGCTTTGAGAATCTCGAACAGCGAGGAGTGCTGGAAGGCCACGAAGCCAGAGCAATCTGCCTGGCGGTGAGCGATGGTGGTGACGAACTCGCTTCCGGAGGCCGTGATAATGCGGTCATTGTCTGGGATCTGCCGCAGAAGGCGCTGCTTGCACGATTTCGCGGTCACGGTGCTGCTGTTCGCAGTGTTTGCTTTCTTCACGACCAGCAGTCCGTTGCGTCTGGCTCGCAGGACGGCTCAGTCAAAATCTGGGACCTGATGTCTGTTGCGGAAGTGACTAAACACGAGGTCGCCGGCTCCAGCTTGAATCCGGTAGTGAGGGTGTTTGCATCCGCCGATGGTTCCAGCGCCTTTTCTATGAGGCTGGATGGCGTTATTGAGATGCACGACCTGCTTACAGGTCGATGCCTGCGTGAAGTCGCGCCCCATGCTCCTGTCACTGCACGCGACATGGCCCTCAGCCCGAACGGTCGCTCTCTAGTCACCGTCCACGCGGGTGGCCAGTATGCTGTCTTCCACATGAGCAAAGAGGGTGCAACTTTCGAGTGCAAAGGGGAAGTAAAATGTGACCCGCAGTTCGTGGAATGGACGCCCGATGGCTCCAAGATTCTGATCTCGGATGCTGAATCCGTGTACGTCCTGAATGCCACGAGCCGGGAAAGAATAGGGCTGCATTATGCACCGACGCGAAATCGGCCGCGAACTCCTTTCGACGCAAGTTGCATCGTGACGGTACGCTACAGTACGTCAATGCGAGTCACCTCTCTTATCACCGGTGTCCAACATGTGCTCGGAGAACACGCGGATACGATCACGGACATGCAGATCTCGTCCGATGGCGAGATTGTCATCAGTGTTGGTGCAGACATGTTGCTGAAGGTCTGGAACCGTGAATCCGCTGTTCAGCAGGGTAGCTCGATGCATGGTCACGATCGAATTATCAACTGCTGTGCGTTAGCCGACGACAAGTCACTTGCACTTTCCGGCGCAAACGATGGTCACGTCGTCATTTGGAACCTGGACACGCATCAGGCAATTGGCCGCCTGACTATCGGAAGCAGCCCAGTCGTTAAGATGACGCTGATTGATGACGACAACAGGGTGGTTGTTGTCTCAGACGACGGAGCAATCAGCCTGTGGGAACTCTCGACACAGACGCGCTTGGGAACGTTCACCGCCGACGCTCAGATCTCAGACCTCGCAGCCACTTCGGAGCGAGTCATCGCCGGTGACGTGCTCGGCAATGTTCATATTCTGTCGATTCAAGATCATAAAGGGACATGACGACCCCACACTCTGTCATGCACTGCACCGAACACGTCGCCCCATCGCGTGGCCCGGGACAACTTGCGTCCGTCGCAGAATTTGCTCTTCAAATCACCTCCAGCGTCGGCACCGGCTTTGTCGCGTCGGACGTCTCCGAGTCGAAGGTCCTTCGCGACGTGGTTTCGGCAACGCGCTGGCGTTTCGTTCTGAAGTGTCTCGACCGAACCGTGAAGCTTTGGTCAGAACCTGACGTTAGGGCACGACGGCCTCGCGTCCGAAATACTGCAGCAGGTAGAAATGCATGACTTGAGCGCCGGTGCTTCGGCCAGGGACGCGAGGTACAAGCAGCGACCTAACGGTGAAATGGAGGCGGGAGCTTTACACTGCGGGAGCGATGCAAGCGCACAATCCACGCATGGGGCCGACACGCATTTGCAGTTGGCGGCCGCAGTTCTGATCACGCGATTCAGAATACAAGACCGGAAGAACTCGGAACCACGACGATACGCCACTGTTGGAGAAGCCGTTCTAAGCGGTCGCCTTGCGATCCGTGAGCAGCATCCAGACTCGCCGGACTAAGCAGACTACATCCACTATGGCGACCCCAACTTTCATCACAAGCTACCGACACCACGATGATCGGCGTGGAGAAATGGGACTTCATTGTCTCCGGGGACTGCCGGTGTGAAGAGTCCGGTGCCGCAACAGTAGTCCTTCCCTTCGACGTGTTTAGCGACAATTAGTTTTCCCTGAGGTATGCCTCATACCGCAATCTCTTTGAAAAGTTTGCGGAACAGAGTTCTGTACGTCAATGTTTCGGGGCTACGGGCTTCTTCAATCAGTAACCTGCGTTGAGAATCGCTGAGCTGCGTGTCGCCCAGGACTCGTTCGAGCAGTCCATCAACGCGGGTTGCTCCACCCGTCGATTCAATTGGAAAGCAGACGGCGCGCGGGTGTGAGCGGCGAAACCACTCGAATTCATCTTCAATCCCGTTCATGCCACCGATGAACACCGCTCCGACATAACGACCCTCATAGTCATCTAACATGCGGCGGCGCATTTCCGAGACACTCGCATCGAGGTCAGTCTGCATTGCGTCACTGTCCTTACCGACTTCCGTGACCATGGGGTCCGTCAGCACGAGTCCCGGGAACCTGAGGGCAACCTTCGGCATCCGGCCCGCAAAGTATCTCGACTGATAAATACGAATGCTGTCGCGATTTCCCAGGCTGCGAGACGCGTGGTCCACCAGCGGTGAGATTGCCGGGTGTCCACCAAAAACCAGAGCCAGTCGATAGTCCCGGCAGGCACTGACCAGAGCGAGTATTGCCTCGCGTATTCGCGTACGCTCCAGATCCTGTTGCTCCGCAGAATCCGCAACGTACCGGCTGCCCATCCGTTCGGGTTCAGGAACGCTTGCCGACAGGAAGATGGACGGAACATTCTCCAGCGGAAGATTCTGACTTTCATTCAGTGTCACGTCGCTCATGTTAACGTCCCCCCAGCCAGGTGGCGGCGTCGCGAGTCGAGAGCGATTGCATAGGTAGCAAGCTGTTCAACCATCTCAGGTGCCGAATTGTTTCTTCCTGCACCCCGATGTCATCGAAAATAAGTCGCGCCGAACCGGGACCGTCGCTGAGATGGCTGAGCGAATCGAAACCGGCCTGCAGATCGGTCGACCGAGGAGTTCGGTCACACGGCAGCAGCCGGCCGACAACGGCCTGTCCGTCGCCTCGGTAGACAGTCACATGCGGCAGCGGCAGTGAAATCGAATTGTCACCGGCCGGCAGAAAAGCAGCTGCCAGGCTGGCATCGGCAGCATCTTCCAGTAGCTGCCGAACGATTCGGTATCGCCGATTTGCGACTGACCGCAGGCGAGCCTGTTCGATGGCCGGAACCACTCGCTCAATGCAATCCGCAGACAGTTCATCATCCTCTTCCAAACGACCTGCCTCCCGGTTCGCATTCCAGTTTAGATCGTCCGGATCCTGCAGTGGAAAGGCGCGGCTGAAGGCCATGTCACGCGCTGGCTTCACATTTGGCCAGCGCATTTCGAGCACTTCGGTTCCTCGCCTTTGTGCGTTGATGATCTCCTCGTAAACCCACTCGGAATTCAAAGCACTCGCTGTGTGCAGAAGAATCACCAGGTCGACGTCGACCAGTTGGTCATGCAACTCTGCCTGAAACTTCGCGCCCGCTTCGATAGACGCTGTATCGAGAAACGCGTCATACCGGCGCTCCTGCAGAGCATGAAACAACTGGATTGCCACGCTTCTCGATTCGTCCCGCCGATAGCTGATGAAGACCCTTCGATAGCGCGGCAGCAGCCGGAATGCCTGCATAATATTGCTGACAACCGCTGCAAGATCGGCCCATTCCTGGCCGTTGATTGGCAGCAGTTCGGTCGGCACAGATTCCTTGTACCGCTTCACGCTCGGGACAACGGGAAACACCGGATGCCCCTCGCTCAGCAGGCGCGTCAGAATCTGCAGTTCCGCAGGATCGACGGACGCCGATTCCTTACCGCACCAGATGGCCACGGGAGCCATCGTGAAGTCGATAGTACCAAGACTACCGTTCGACGTGCCGAGGACTGAACAATCCACGCTGGGCGTCAGTCCCATATCCACTACTGCCAGATCGAAGGCGTTCACTAGTGCGCCTTGGCGCTTTGCGGCGTCTGGTCCGATGACAATCAGTTGGTAAACCATGTGACTTAGCTCCATCGATCTGCAGGAACACCCGTCAGGAATCGCGATTCGACATCACTTCTGTGCGCAGCGGCCTCGTGTTCAGCCAGACCGACGAGCTTACTCATCGCCGTGACGTCGTCCATTTCGTCAGTGTCTGAGGCGCTGTCGACACGCAGGTACCTGGACTTTCCAAGCAGGCTTTCGCAACTATGGGAGGCAGTCTGTGACTGCGTTTTTAGCAACAGGCCGGCAATGTTCGCAGCCCACCCCAGCTTTCCGTGAACCCGTTTCGGCTGCCAGAACAGACGGGCGACCCACGATAACCCCCTGACAGTCCATCCAATCGGCGTACCCACAATGGGAATTGCCGAAGCGATCAGTCGACCCAGCAATGCACCGTCCAGCAGAAACGGCTGAGCCATCACACCAGGTCGGTACGTCGTGCCAATGCTCAGCATGGCGATTCGCGACAGCGGAATTCCCAGTTGTCCTGTTGCTTCGGCAATCGCAGCGATGCTCGGATCATTGGCCCACACACCTCCGTCGATCGCCTCAGCTTGTCCGGAGCCGCCCTGTCCGCCGACCGGATCAAAGTATGTCGGTGCGGCAGCCGTTGAAAGAGCAGCGCTGACCGAATTCTGATGGGCGTTTGTGCCCTTGAAGCGTCCGTGGGGCGTGCGGAACAGCAGTACCCTGTCAGCGGTTGCGTTGTACGAAGGAATCAGCAATCGACACACTGACTCATCCAGATCGGGTTCACCGCTTACTCGCTTGCCAGCAGGTGATTCCTTGTACGCCTCACTGAGTTTCTGCTTCAGAGTATTCTGATCGAACTTCGAAGCGAACCAGTGCCGCAGCCCGTGCCACAGGTTCCGGGCCGCTGTGTCCGTTGGAAAAATGCTGGCACCTTCGTCAAGGTAGAGCTTCTGCATTCTTGCCGCGGAAAGTCCAAGCCCAAGTCCAATTGCCAGGAGTCCGCCGGTGGAGGTTCCGGCAATCAGATCGAAGTGATCGGCAACCCGCTTGCCTGTCGCCTCCTCCCAGTATTTGAGCACCGTGGCTGTGTAGACTCCTCGAATGCCGCCGCCGTCGAGTGTGAGAATTCGGAACGGCCGACCGCTGTCGGGATCTCTGTGCCGAACGGGAAGCCGGCGCACCTGATCAAAGATTTTGCCAGCGGCACCGTCCGGGTCAGTCTCAAACGACAGAGCTATGTTCTCACCGTCGGCCAGACCATTGTTGCAGCGATCCAGCAGATACTTGTTTTCCTGCAGAAAACCGTGAGTTGCTCCACCGGCCCCTGCCAACAGAAACAGAGGTAAGCGGGCCGCTGCGGCAAGTTCAATCTCGTCAGGTACACCGGCCCGGTCGACAGCCGTTTCCCACCACCGGCCACCGATTGCAACAAACACATTGCCCTGTTCGCAAAGTACTGTCCGCATCAGGGCCAGGCTCTCTTGTTCGATTTCTGCGTCCGTCGCCTGGCCGGCTGCCGAGCGAACACGAATGACGGGCTCGGCGCAGACCGCATTCCACTCATCGAGCCGCTGCTTGTCCTGCGTCGGATCAGCATCGGCGAAATGCTCCGATCTCACCAGGACAAGACCACCAGCTTGTCCTGGCCCGCTTCCGACGGCCCTCGCGGCATCTATGACCACTGGAGTAATCGTTGGGTGGCAGCCATGAACCAGCTTCCATCCCTGCCTGTAAACGTATTTTGAAAACTCAAGCACGAACCGTCGGATACGATCTCGGTCTTCGTCACTCGCTTCGTCCGGAATGGCCGCCGACAGCCAGACTCTGACCAGTTCATTCTTTGATTGCATCGTTGCCGACATTGCAATGATCCCTGGCGGGTTCAATGGGACTTTCAAGCTTCGGTAGAACTCAATTTGACGTCATTCCCGGTCGTCGGAGCCGCGGCAAACGGCACCAAGAAAACATGATACCGCGGCCACAACGGGCAAAACACAGAAGCGCACAAACAGGGGAAATGTCAGGCGGTCCAGTGCGATTCCGGGCACGATACTTTGGTGATACTCACTCACCTTCACAATCGTGTCAGGCGAGTTCAGATACTCGTCCATTGATGTCGGTTCATCTGGGTGGTCAACACGCATGGTACCAAACTGACCGTTCTGCGCATCACGACGATCATCGACCGCCGCGCGACTGGTGAAGCCGACAGACGTGCCCTGAAGCTCATTCCACTTAACGGCGGAAGTGCGGCTCTGCAGCAATCGGTCGACCTGCATGACGATCGCCGAGTGTTCCGGCGGCATCAGGGTCAGCCAGCAGAACGCGGCAAACACAACACTGACAACGGCCTGCACGGCCTTCCCGGTTGCCGACATCCAGCCGGGGCCGTTCCGCCGACTGACTCCCAGCAAAAAGAACAGCAAGGCACAAATGAGGACCAGCGACAGCGTGCCGCTGAACCACCACAGCCACTCATACTCTTTGCTGAACTGACGCGGATCGGGCCAGACGCGCTGCCACAGCCCCTGCGCCCCATAGGTCGCTCCGAGCGACGCCAGCCCGACGGCGAAGACACCAGACACGATAATGCCGCGCCGCGGAACAGGTTCAACAGTTTTCCCCGGTTCGACCCGCGACGGACGTTGCTTCGGCTTCCGGCCGGACTGCTTTCCACTTGTCGAACGCGGCACGAGAAGCGGCACTTTGGCCGGTGCCATCCAGATTGCATAAACACACGGCACAGTCGCCAGGCTGACAGCGATGTGGGGCAACCAGCCGGCGTCAACTCGCAACATTGCGAACAGATTGCCCGCTCCGAACATCACCAGCAATGCCGCCACGACACCAAGCAGTGTGGCGGCGCATTGCCGCAATACGAACGGCCGCCTGATTTGAGCCAGCAGCCACTCTCCGATCTGATGCCAGGCGTCGATCGGAATGAACGGTTTTGTCGCACGAATCTGCTGGCTGTTTCTTGCGCGTCGCACCTCGTTGGCCAGCGCCTTGATTAGCTTGTTGCACTCCTGCTCGTGCCTCGCCCAGTCCCGTGTGCCTTTCCGCGGCTTGCGCCACATCTCGAATCGGGGCACATCGCGCAGATTACCGCCGTCACCCATCGGCAGAGCCGGAACTTCCAACTCGGAATCTCGGTGAACGACGAAGATGAACTGACGGTTCAGGTCACGACTTCGATTGATCGCGGAACGTAGTTCTCCCCAGTAACCGCCGGACAGATCAGAGTCCGTAGATGACTTCGAAGCAACATAGACATAGGTAGCGCATCTGCCGATTGCCTGCTCCTCAATCTGCCGTCGATCGAGTGCGCCGAAATAGTCTTCACGATCCCACCACACTGAGAAGCCGGCTGACTTCAGCCATCCAATGAATCCCCTGACCCAGGTCTCGTCAGCACGACGGTAGGACACAAACACGTCGCGGGAATGAACGTCACTCGCAGCCTCCACCACGACCGTCGCGGGAGCCTTCGACCTGCTTGCTGCCCCCGGCGCGTTAGGCCGACGCAGCTTGCCGTGAATTCTACGAAGGAACGTGGACAGGAACTGGAACACCAACATCGTTTGGCCCTTGGTGTCTGTCATGTTGCCGGTACCGTTAACCTGGCCGCGAGCCCAGGCAACAGGATTGACTGTCGCTGGGTGAGCGATTGCAGGATTCGCTCACGCGTCCATCCGAGCGGACACGCATCAACTCATCGTCAAACGTCGGCAGTTCCCGCCAGGCGGGCGAGTTCTGCACTCCGTGAAGTTTTAACGGCTTCCACGGTTGATCGCCGTCGGGCCTTGGACGATGCTAGAGTAGCCCCACGGACTACTCACGCCACCTGCCCGAACCTGTGTGCCCGACACCTTGACAGCGAGCGCAGCACAGACATGCCTGAAACGCAACGCCCCGTATTTCTGTGTCACAACAGCCAGGACAAGCCAATCGTCCGGCGACTTGGTGAACTGCTTGAATTGAACGGAATCAAGACGTGGGTTGATGAGGTATCGCTGACGGCCGGTCGTCGCTGGACGAAGGACATTTCCGACGCATTGCTCAGCGCCCCCGTTGTCGTCGTCTGTCTGGGACCGGCAGGACTGGGGCGCTATCAGGATCATGAAGTCGACATCATCACGCA
>CAZHET010000146.1:0-9737 GCA_964531585.1 uncultured Planctomycetaceae bacterium
GCAGACACCGGCGGCTAGCGCCGTGCCGCTCACAAAGTGAGTGACATTGGGCGTGAGCCACCGGTTCGCAATCGCGAACCACCTGAGGCCTGAAGGGCCGGCACACGGCCGATTGTGTCGACCCTCCGGGCCTGATTTGCTGTATTTGGCACGTACCGGTGGCTCACGCCACCGGCTGACGATGTGCCGGGCTTCCAGCCCTGACAAACGCGCGACTTCAAGAATTGCTCCACGGGCTGGTGACCCGGCAGGGAAATGCTCGTTCGCTCGCCTTGCCGATTAACCGCAAGAGTGGCCGATGATTGCTGCTGACGCATCGTCCGATTTTCCAGCCGCCGCGCCGGCGACCGTGACGTACCTTTTCGGAACAGAAACTCTCTTCCGGAGCTACCCGCGTGACCGCACCATCTGTCTTATCCGTCACAAACTTTCACAAAGCCTACGAAGGTGCTCCGGCCGTTCGCGGAGTTTCGTTTGCCGTTCAGCCGGGGCAGATTCTGGGTGTGATCGGACCGAACGGTGCCGGCAAGACGACGACCATGCGCGCCCTCGCAGCCGTCATTCCCCCCACTTCCGGAACGCTGACTGTCGGCGGTTTCGATGTGGAAAAGGATCCGGTAGCCGTCAAACAGAGACTGGCTCTGGTGCCCGATGATCCGGGGCTGTTCCCGAACCTGACTGTCGCCGACCACCTTGCGTTCACCGCCGCTGCGTACCGCGTCGATGATGCCGATCGAAAAGCCACCGGCCTGCTGAAGCAGTTCGGACTGGAACACAAACGCCATGCAGCGGCGAAGGATTTATCTCGCGGCATGAGGCAGAAACTGGCGATCTGCTGCGCATGGCTCTACGACCCGGTCGCGCTGTTGCTCGATGAACCGCTGACGGGGCTCGATCCCGCGGGAATTCGCACGCTGAAGCGATCAATCCTGGAACGCGCGGCCGGTGGAGCCGGCGTCCTGATCAGTTCGCATCTGCTGGCGATGGTCGAAGACGTGTGCAGTCACATTCTGCTGCTGCATGAAGGTCGGCAGACCTTCTTCGGCACCGTTGCTGAACTGCGAAGCCGTTACGCGAACCTGAACGAGAGCGTCAGTCTGGAAGACATCTTTTTTGCCGCCACCGGCGCGACGAACGATGCGCCATGCGAAACACAACCAGTCCTTGTCTGACACCCATCCCCTACCACACCGGGGTAAACGGGGTGAGGGGATGAGTGAGGTTGAAGTTATGAATGACGCACTTTTCACACTGTTGAAAGCTCACGTCCGGGCACGTTTGCGTCGCGTGACGCGGGCATTTTCGACGCCGCGGAAAACGCTGCTGTCGCTGCTGGTGATCTTTCTCGCCTTCGTGTGGACGGGGCAGACTGTTGCCAGCATGCTGATGCGTGAACCGAGTCCGCCGGTGGTGTTTCGCAACTGGGTCGCGGCTTTGCTGGCCGGGTGGACTCTGTGGCACTTCCTGCGAGTAGCCTGGAAACGCCCGGACACACCGATCGAATGGTCCACCGCCGAAGAGGCTCAGATCGTAGCCGGACCATTCACAGCGCGGCAGCAGTTGCTGTATCGGTTCCTGATGATTCTGACGGCCACTCTGCCGAAAGCGGTGCTGACGATTCTGATTCTGTGGCCGGATTTGTCTTTCATCAGCCCTGTCGGCCTGATCGCGTCCCTGGTGTGTCTGGAACTTGTTCGCATGCTGATGGATGTTGCCACGTGCTGCCTGAGCACACGTGGATACCGCTGGTACCGCATTTCCGTCGTTGCTGCTGCAGCGGTCATTGCGGTGCTGTTTTCCGCGACGAATGGTTTCCACACGTTCAGCGAGACGGCTCGCATTCCCACGGAGACTCTTGTTTCCAACCAGGCTTCGCTGGTGCTGAATTCCGTCTTTGAAAACCGCATCGCGGCAACTTTGCTGTTTCCGTTTGTGTGCGCCGCGGACGTCGTTGCGGGACTCGGATCCACTGCGTCGCTGACGGCGAAGGTGTCTTCACTGGGCGGCACGCTGGCACTGCTGGCGTGGCTGATCTGTCTGCTGGAGGACGTCTGGTGCAGGAATATCATTCGGCGGGAACGTGACCTGTGGCGCGAGTGGCGATGCGAAACCGGCGACCAGTCTGCGATCGCGCCAACCGTGCCGTGGCGGCATCGAAGTCCCATTGCTCAGACGGTGAGCGAACCGCGACTTCCGGCGATTTCCTGCTGCGGTCCGGTAATGTGGCGACAGTGGCAGCGAGCAGTGCGGTATCGCGGCAGTCTGCTGATCTCGATGGCGATTCCGGCAGTTCTGATGAGTCCCGCGGCCTTCAAAATCCCGGACCCGTCGACCGCGTTCTGTTTCATCCTGGCGAGCACTCTGTTCTACACGTTCGTGCTGCTGCCAGAAGCAATCAAGTTCGATTTCCGCCTGGACAGCGATCACCTCGTTCAGTTGAAACTGCTGCCGATGACAGCGGCGCGCATCACTCTTGGGCAGTTGGCAACGCCGGTTGTGCTCGGCAGTTTGTTTCAGGTCATTCTGCTGGTCGGCGTGGGAGTCTATCGTTCCGTTGACCCGGCGCTTGTCGGCATCGGCCTGATATTGTGCCTGCCGCTGACGGTGCTGTTTGTGGCACTCGACAATCTGGTGTTCCTGCTGTATCCGCACCGGCCGACTCAGGAAGGCTTCGAGGCATTTTTGCGGACGATTCTGAAATTCACCGGCAAGATGCTGCTGATCGCGCTGTCATTGCTGTCGCTGCTGCTGTGGGCTCCGGCCGCTGCGGCGATCACGGCAGTGCTGCCGTTTCCCGTCAGTGTGGCCGGTGTGTTTCTGGCCGGCATCGTGTTCGGCATTATCGCGCTGGCCGCAGGAGCTGTGGGCTGTGTGATCTCCGCGTTCCGCCGCTTCGACCCCTCGCTGCACGCGCTGGGCTAAGAGAGCGCCGGCCCACGGAGCTTCCGGGAGGGCGAGGCTCCTGCCGAGCAGCGAGTGCCCTGGGTCGTCCGACGGACCAGCGGCTCGGCGGGAGCCTTGTCTTCCCGACGGCAGCGTCCGTGCGATCCATCAACATTCGGTCGCCGACAAAGACTTGCACTGATTCCGCAGACCGCTACGCTCGCGCGACTTCAGCATCATTCCCCCTGCTCATCGTCATGCGACCGGTTTACGACAACGCGCTGCCGCCCGAGTTCTATGCCCGCGATCCAGTCAGCGTGGCTCGCGAACTGCTGGGAAAACTGCTGCTCCGCCGCGACCAGTCAGGGATATGCGGCGGCCGGATCGTTGAAGTCGAAGCGTATCTTCACGCAGATGACCCGGCCTGTCATTCGGCACGCGGAATCAATCGGAAGAACGCGTCCATGTTCGGACCGGCGGGCCGGGCCTACGTTTACACAATCCACGCTCGACAGTGTTTCAACGTTGTCACGGACACAGCAACCGTAGGTTCCGCAGTACTGATTCGAGCGGTCGAACCACTGACAGGACTGCGACTGATGTGCATTCGCAGACGCACACAGAAGCTGCGTGATCTGTGTCGCGGCCCGGCTCGCCTGACGGAAGCGATGAACATCGGACGCAGCCTGGACGGCTGGAGTCTCGCGAAGAACCGGCGCCTGTGGATCGCAGGCGACCGTACTGCCGCCGACGTCGAGATCCGTTCCTCACCTCGCATCGGAGTGACGTCTGCCCATGCATTGCCGCTGAGGTTCTTCATCGCGGGAAGTGAATTCGTCAGCGGAACGCGAAAGTTCAACGGAACACCGTAGCGTCCCGCCGTGGTGGCGCGATTACGGTACGTTTTCACCGTGCGATCCCGTAGATTTTGCCGCAAACACTTCTCGCGAGAATCCGCTGATGACCGAAACTGACTCGAAATCTTCATCGCCGCTTGTGGGCGTCATCATGGGCAGTCAAAGCGACTGGCCCACGATGCAGCGTGCGTCCGATGTTCTCGACGAATTTGGAATCGCTCACGAATGCCGGGTTGTGTCGGCTCATCGCACGCCCGAATGGCTGCTGGAGTATGCATCGACGTCGGCGGGTCGCGGGCTGGAAGTCATCATCGCCGGAGCGGGCGGAGCGGCGCACCTGCCGGGAATGGTTGCGTCCTGCACGGTGCTGCCGGTGCTGGGAGTTCCCATTCAAAGTCGGGCACTCAACGGTCTGGATTCGCTGCTGTCGATTGTTCAGATGCCCGGCGGCGTGCCCGTCGGAACGATGGCGATCGGCGACGCCGGAGCGAAGAACGCCGGCCTGCTGGCAGTTCGTATTCTCGCGGGAGCACATCCGGAGCTTCGGACAAAGCTGCAGGATTACAGTGAGCGGATGAAACAGCAGGTGCTGGACGGCTCCGCGGATTTGAAGAAGGACTTGCGATGACAGTTCTGCCCGGCGGAACCATCGGGATGCTCGGCAGCGGTCAACTCGGCCGGATGTTTGCATTCGCCGCTCATCGGCTCGGCTATCACGTGGTGGTCTACTCTCCGGATGCCAATTCACCGGCAGGACAGGCCGCGGATCGTGAATTCGCGGCTGCATACGACGACGAAGACAGGTTGCGCGAATTTGCTCGGCAGGCAGATGTCGTGACGCTGGAGTTCGAGAACATTCCGCTGACGACTGTGAAGGTCGTGGAAGAATTCGCTCCCGTGCGACCGGGGCCAAATGTGCTGGCGGTTGCTCAGAATCGCATCCGGGAAAAATCAACGCTGCGTGACGCCGGATTGCCGGTCCCGAAATTCGTCGCGGTGGAGAGTTCCGAGAACATCATCGCATTTCTGGCGTCGCAGACCCGCGACCAGCGCGGTGTGCTGAAATCGGCTGAAGCAGGTTACGACGGCAAGGGCCAGACGATTGTTGAAGGCTCTACTGATGCTGATGCCGCATGGCAACGTATCGGCAACGCGTCAGCCATCATCGAGGAACTGGTCGAGTTCGATTGCGAAGTTTCGGTCATCGGAGCGCGGGGCATCGATGGCCGGATCGAATGTTTCGGCCCGGTGCTGAATTATCACAGCAATCACATTCTGGACGTGTCAGTCGCTCCGGCAGTCGGCGTTGCGGAGCATCTCAAACGTGAAGCGGTCGAGATCACTCAGGCTGTGCTGGAGACCCTGGACGTGATCGGCGTGCTTTGCGTCGAGTTCTTCGTCACAACAGACGGTCGCCTGCTGATCAACGAGATTGCCCCGCGACCACACAATTCGGGTCACCTGACGATCGAAGCGGCCGTGACCAGTCAGTTCGAACAGCAGGTTCGAGCGGTCTGCGGATTACCGCTTGGTTCGATGCAGCAGCTTGTTCCCGCGGCGATGGCGAACCTGCTTGGCGACCACCTGCTGCCAGGACCAGTGCCGTGGAAACGTCTGCTGGCGGAACCGAATGTCAAACTGCATCTGTACGGCAAGGCAGCGGCTCGCATTGGTCGCAAGATGGGTCACGTGACAGCAACAGCAAGTCAACCGGAGGACGCGGAGCGAATCGTTCGCGAGGCTCGCGATTTGCTGGCCGCGACGACACTGGCCGCGAGACAGAACTGCGCAACGTGAGTCGCTGATCGGTCATGCTAAGTTGGAAGTCGCAGGTCCCTGCACGGCTCAGGCGCGTGTGGCGGGCATTGGCGGCTGAGACGCCCTCGAAACGGCCGTCTGCGTGCCTGCGAAAGCCGAAAGTCCGGCAGCCAGGTGGAGCCGTGTTGTGCTGGTTGTCTAGCCGTTCGCATCCGCTGCGGGAAGCAAGGCCTGCTTTCGTTCGTGAATGGCGAGTCCGGACGCTGGCGGCGCATTCCCGCGTTCCAGCAGATAGAACGCGCTGTCGGCGCGCAGATTGGCGGCCCAGGCACGGTCGACGGCGTGGCCACGGATGATCGGGCTTTCCTTCACGATTCGCAGGCCGATGCTTTCCATCAGATCGCGAAAATCATGCATCGACATGAAATGCAGATTTGGCGATTCGTGCCATTCGTACGGAAGATCTGCAGTGACAGGAGTGCGGCCGCGCCACAGCACTTCGTAGCGAACTCGCCAATGGCCGAAGTTTGGCACCACGACCAGCGCTCGCCGGGCAACACGCAGCATCTCGATCAGCAGGTCTCGCGGACGCTGGACCTGCTGCAGCGTCTGACTCAGGACCGCGTAGTCGAAACAGTCAGTCGGTATGTCGACCAGCCCTTCGTTCAGGTCGGCTGAAACTACGGGCAGACCGCGGCTGATGACGGAGATGATGTTGGCTCGTTCAACGTCGACCCCGGTGACGCGGCAGTCCATGTCGTCTCGAAGGCGTTGCATCAGTCGGCCGTCACCGCAGCCGAGGTCAATGACGCGGCTGCCACGATCGATGTGGTCCATGATGAGTTCGTCCGTCATGCGAACAGACGGATCGGGGATCTGGTAACGAGGATGGTTGGGCATCAGGCGAAACTCTACGGGTTGATAAACTGCCGATGTTCGGGACTCGCGAGGCCGTGTTGCAGAGTCTTCAGAACCGTTGCCAGATCGCCCTTCAGCATAGCCACGGTATCGAGCCACAAGCCGGGGAAGGCCTCGCTCCGCAGCACTCCGTCGGGGTCGGGGACCAGGTGTTCGTAACTGCCGCCGCGCAGGATGTTCCATTCGAACTTACGATCTTCGACTCGCCAGATGAGGTATTCCTTGACGCCGTGACGCAGGAATGTCCGTAACTTGGGCCCCCGGTCGACGGCAAGACTGCTGGCGGAGACCTCGGCCACGAATTCCGGTGCGCCGACGATGTAGTCGTCGGGATCGATGCGAACCTGTCCGCCTGCTTCAGGACGGATGAACAACATGCAGTCCGGCTGCGGCTCGTTGTCCAGGTCGAGCAGCATGCTGGTATTGTCCCCGCCGGAAACACTCGGCGTCGATGCGGCGTAGACTCCCAGCCAGGTGATAAGATTCAAATGTGGCTCACCGTGATGCTTAAACCGAACTGATGAGAGCATGTAGACGATCCCTTCGATCAACTCGGCTTTGGTTCCCTCCGGCATCGCGAGATACCGCCGATGAAACTCATCGCGCGTGAGCCGATCGCCGGGTTCGAGCCGGGGAATGGATTTGGATTCCTTCTGCATCAGTGAATCGGTAGACATGGAAGTGATCCCGTTGCTTCGACACGTGTCTGATGATACCTGGCCGAACGTCAACGGCCAGCCCTGTGGGAGAATCGCTACAGTGCGTCTTTCAGTGCTTCCGCGTATTCACCATTCCACGGAATCAATGTGCGTTGCGAGCCGTCAGAGAGCGTGAAGATGACTGTACCGTCGTCGACAAACCGAACCGGGTGGACATCCGTTGAAAACTTGCGACTGAAAACGTACTTCTCAGCGAAACGTTCGATGTCACTGCGCCCCGAATATTCGAGGTGGACCTTGTCGTCTTCGATCCGCCAGCGCAGAAATGCAGGCCCGCGATCGAACGGTTCGTAGTCGTATCGCATCGTCCCGTCCCGTCCGTCCGATAGTCAGCTATCGTTTCGCCCGGAGCATCCTGCCAGGTCCATACGCCGAGCAGCTTCTTTTCTTCTGCACTCAGCCATGCTTTTCGTTCGACGATCAGCCATGAAAGGATGATCACCGCGAGCACCGCCAGCAGCGCAAGGCAACACGCTGCCAATCTGTACACAGCCCGTTTTCGGTGCCAACGATTCAACGCGTGGCTGGCAGTTCGTGCCTCAAGAATCTCAAGCTCTGTCATGACTGTAATTACCCCGCCGCGTGCGTCTGCTCCAGAAACGGGCCCACCAGTGCGGCCAGCGGGTCGATGTCGATCAGGAAGGAATCATGGCCGAACGCACACGGGAGTTCTGTGAACGAAACGTGTCGTCCAGCCTGCAGCAGCGCCGTTGTCAGTTCGCGGCTTTGACTCGTGGGAAACAGCCAGTCCGTGTCATAAGACGCTACCAGGAACCGCGCCTGAACGCCGCTCATTGCTTCGGCCAGTGAACCGTGGCCTTCCGCGAGGTCGAAGTAATCCATCGCTCGCGTGAGGTACAAATAGCTGTTGGCGTCGAAGCGCTGGACGAAGCGTTTGCCCTGATAGTGCAGATAGCTTTCGATCTGAAACTCGGTTTCCTTCAGCATGTCGAAGGCAAACTTGTCACTGTCCTGAAGCCTTCGGCCGAACTTCAACTCGATGGAATCTTCCGACAGATATGTGATGTGTGCGACCATGCGGGCCAGTGCGAGTCCGAACCGCGGGCCGTCGGTGTCGTAATAGTGGCCCTGATTGAAACCCGGGTCGGCGTAGATCGCTCGCCGGCCAACCGCGTTGAAGGCGATTCCCTGCGCGGCCAGTTTGTGAGCCGACGCCAGCACGATCGCTCCGCGGACCTGATCGGGAAACTGAACAGCCCAGTCCAGCACCTGCATACCGCCAAGACTGCCACCGACGACCGCCAGCAGGCGTTTGATTCCCAGATGTGTCACAAGCTCGGAATGCACAGCAGCGATGTCGGACACCGTCAGAAATGGAAACGTCAGGCAGAAACGTTCGCCGGTTTCGGGATTGATGTGACCAGGGCCGGTAGTTCCCTGGCAGCCTCCGAGGACGTTCGCACAGATCACAAAGTACTTGTTCGTATCGATGCCCTTGCCGGGGCCGATGAACGCGTCCCACCAGCCAGGCTTGGGGTCTTCACCACTGTGCAAACCGGCAGCATGAGCGTCCCCGGTCAGTGCATGGCAGATGAAGACGGCGTTGTCGCGAGCTTCGTTAAGTTCACCGTACGTTTCATAAGCCACGGTCACCGGACCAAGTGTCTGGCCCGACGCCAGCGTCAGACGCTTCGGCGGTTCAAACAACCTGGCGAATTGAGTCTCGACGACGCCGACGGACGCGGCACCGGAAGAAGATTGTTCTTCGAGCAGTTCGGCGGACATATGACCATTCACTCGCGGTGGTGGACCGGGCTGTTTCAGGGCAGCCACTCGCGTCACGATGTGGTCCGCGACCACGGGGCAAACGAGCGGGCGGATTGTATCGCTCCCACCGCACCTGTTCGACGCCCCACGCACAATGATCTGCCACAAACGATGGCAACGCTTTGTCGCAACGCGAAGCCGCCGGTATTCCGAGTGGCGGGGTGCTCTGTGTGACGCACTCAGATCCGCGAGGACGCGGTGAGTTCGGCCGGACCGAAACAGTGTCGATGTGTGTGCTGGCAGTGCAGGCGAAGAGTCACCTCAAATTCCCCAAACTCGCATTTGACGGCCAGGTTTGCCGACCTATGTTTTCCGTGTTCAGGGCGACTCGCCTTCGCGGTCACGTTCCACACGGCGTTCGTGACTCGTCCGACAGAGACCTGAACCTACAACCAGATATGCATCGCGTACACCGCGAATAGCAGCGCGTTAAGGAAAGCTGGGAGCTTTGAGGGGACCTTATCGCGCTGCTTTTTCATGCGCTGAAAGAGAAAGACGCGTTCCGCTCGACTCTTGAGATTCAGGACGAATGCATGCGTTGGCGGCGACTGGGAAGAGAATTCCGGATTTTCCGGTTTTTCTGTTCAGGCAGGCAGCACGGTTTGCCGAAGACTTGAAAACCGACTCTGCGCGCGGACTGCGTATCGCTGCACAGGACGGACATTCCTGCGGCCCGCGGACGCTCTCGATGTCAGGTTCCCCAGCACTTCAGACCGGACGGCTGATCCTTGCGTGTTCAACGCTGATCGCCGTCGTGCTGTGCGCGGCGGTTTGGTATCACGCAGGCGAACATGGCGCACAACTGACGTCGGCC
>CAZHET010000146.1:9747-12944 GCA_964531585.1 uncultured Planctomycetaceae bacterium
CGCCTGTGATAAGTATTTTCATTATTCATTCCTCGAAAAGAATTGCCACAACACCGCGAGCCACAGTCGAGCCTGCATACGTCGTTGACAACACGGCGGCATTCGCAAACGCAACTCTTGTTCGACACGGTTCCGGAACGCCAGCGAACGGACGCCATTCCGGTATCGCACGTTGCAGACGATCGGATCGAACTGGCCGCAGCGGTGACTTTCGATGACGAAGCAGACCCGTTCGCAGAATGCTGCCCGGACTCTGTCTCACCGGACTCTGTCTCGCCGGACTCCATCGCATTTGCTGGCGATTTCGTCGCCGATACCACTGGCGACAGTGATCCTTTTGGGACCGCTTCGAACTGGACCGACGCGTCCGCCATTTTCGAGGCACCAGCGCCGCAGAGTACTCAAGCACCCACCGAGATCACCGTTCACGTTGACAACTCGGCGCTGATATCGGAGATGACGCAACTCGTCAGTCGGGTGGAACAGCTTGCGGCCGACGAACGGCAGCGCCAGTTGGTTGCCGAGGCGGAACGGCGTCGTACAGCGCCGCGCGACTACCAGTTTCTCAGCGGTCGCAGCCAGCAGCAGGCCGAGCGGGATGCGGACAGGGAGCGAAACGAACAAAGCGAACTCGCTCAGCGGCAGGACAAGCAGATTCAGAAAATCGCCGGCGACCTGACAGAACTGACTCGCTCCGTGGACTCGATACGTGGCGAGACCCGAACTGCCATCAGTGACCTGACCGCGCGCGTTGCTGAAAATAACACGCGTCAGTTGCGGCTTAGTTCGCTGCTGGAACAGCTCATGCGGCAACACTCCGGCGAACAGGCCTTGTACTGGAACTCCGGGCGAACACCGCAATGGGTGATGCACACCACGTCCGGCACAGTTGGCGGTGATTTGTACAGCAGCGATTCGTACAGCGTGAGTTGCTGTGGCGGATGTTCTCACACGTTGTACAGCTCGGCACAGCAATGGCAGGCATTGCCAGGCAGAATACGCATTCAGGATCTGACACCGGTTGTCTGGGAGACTCAGGTCCAGCGCACCGTGGCTCAAACACGCGCGCTACAAGAGTCGGCACCTCGCGTTGAAACACCGCCGGCGGTGCCCGCCGTTGCCCAGGTCGATTGGGTTCTTGAACTCCCGGAGCCGGAGCCGGCACCCGCCCGACCGGTTGTTGTTGCGAAGCCAGCGTTGGTCGCGAAGCCAGTCGTGGTGGCGGAACCGGCTTTGGTCGCGGAAGAAGTTGCCGCACCAGCGGCTCCGGTCGAGACGGTGAGCTTCTTCCACGCACCGGCTGACGACTTTGTTCTGGAAGACGTGAACTGGCCGGAAACGCCAATGAAGTCGATTGTCGAACCGGAAATTCAGCCGGTTGTGTTCGAGCACACTTACGAATTCCATGACGACACTGTTGTCGTCCCTCAACCTCCGCAGCTTGTGCAGCGTCCGTGTTGCCCGACAAGCTCGCGCTCGCAGTGTCAGTCCGGTCACTGCGAATCGTGCCGTCGAAATTCGCGGGTTACTCAGGCGGCGTATCACCCTGAGCCGCAGCATTCCGCGTCGCAGCATTCCGGGCTCGATCAGAATCACCAGAACGCACATGTCAGACGAAGCGACAGGGACGCGCTGAATCCCCTGGAGCGCGGGATCCGCAGCGTGCAGCAGAGTGCGTGGGTGCCGAAAGTCGAGCTGCCGCAGTGGGCTGATCGTATCCCTGAATCAAGGCCCGTGCAGTCGGTCCGGGAATCACGCTTTCTCAACCGCGTTTCGTCGGTGTTTCGGCAGGCAGCGTCAAGCCAGACGGTCGAATAGCCCGCGTGTGACTCGGTGCTGTGTCGTGGGCGGTGCTGCAATGGCACTCACTTTGTGATCGGCACGGCGCTAGCCGCCGGTGTCTGCATGGAACAACACTTTGAAAAACGGGCGGCTCGCGCCTTGCCGCTCACAGATCAGAGCTAAAGTGAGTGACATTAGGCGATGCTGCCCCGGCACTGACGGCTGTGCTCTGGCAGTCGTGATGAGATGAATGCAGATATGCGACCGGCACCAGGGATATCGAGGCTCCTGCCGGGCCGAGTGTGGCAAAGCGCGCCCGATGCGGCAGCGGCTCGGCAGGAGCCTCGCCCTTCCGAAAACCTCGCCCGGGCGATCCATCGTTGCTCGGCTGTCAGAGCCTGTCGATTGAGTCCCCCGCGACCGTGCCCTATCGTTCGCCGTGCATCGCGACATGCGAACGCTCGCCAACACTGGTCAACTCTTTACGCCGCGGAACCCAGCATGCAAACGACTGCCGTTACACCAGAGCACTTTCGAAGATCTGTGCTCGCCGTTCCGCCGCTTGCCCGAGATTCCGACTACAAGGTCTGCCGCGACAACAACGCCAGAATTGTGCGTCACATCGAAAACGGCGGCGTGTCGATGCTTCTGTACGGCGGCAACGCGAATCTGTATCACGCCCGCGTCAGTGAGTACGCGGCGATTCTGGACATGCTGCAGGAAGTCGCCGCGGCAGACACGCTGATGATTCCCTCCGTCGGTCCGGCTTACGGCACAATGATGGATCAGGCTGATCTGCTGAAGAGCCGCGACTTTCCAACGGCGATGGTGCTGCCGACGAAAGCGGTGATGACTGAACCCGGCCTGATGACCGGCTTCCGGCACTTCGTCGAGGCGATCGGCCGACCTGCAGTGCTGTACATCAAGGAGGAAGGCTACATCAGTCCGGAAGGAGCCGCAGAACTGGTTGACGACGGCCTGGTATCGTTTGTGAAGTATGCGATCGTACGCAGCGACCCGTCCGAAGACGAGTTCCTGCAGCGGCTGGTCGACCGGGTGGATTCGTCAATGGTCTGCAGCGGTATTGGAGAACAACCGGCGTTGATTCACATGAAGCAGTTCGGCTGCGTGGGTTTCACCTCAGGCTGCGTGTGCGTGAACCCGGCGTTGTCGCAGAAGATGCTGGCGGCGATTGCGGACAGGAACTACGACGAGGCGGAAACGATCCGCGCAAAATTCCAGCCGCTGGAGAATCTCCGCAACGAAATCAATCCGATCCGGGTGCTGCACGAAGCGGTGCAGTTGTGCGGCATTGCCGACACGGGGCCGCATTTGCCTCTGCTGTCAGGGCTTGCCGATTCCGCAGAGCCACGAGTGCGCGCCGCGGCGACGGAACTGCTGGAACTTCTGTGACG
>CAZHET010000147.1:0-12890 GCA_964531585.1 uncultured Planctomycetaceae bacterium
TGGTTAGAGCAGCGGAATCATAATCCGCGTGTCGGGGGTTCGAATCCCTCCACCGCTACTTTTTTGCTTACCGGAATCGCGCCGGAAGACTCGCGTTGTGGCGAACCGTTGCAATTGCGATCGGCGCCGTGGCTTTTCAACGGCTGGTTTTCGGGTTCGTCATTCACGCGCAGGCGGAAATCTCCTGCCACGATCTGGATTCCCGCCTGCGCGGGAATGACGGCCAACTCCAGTTGCAGGCGTTGACAAGGCAGTAGTGCGGTTTTCCTGTTGTGCGAAACTCGCTTGCAGCCGGGCAACCATACGTGGCGGCTGTGGTAGAATCACGCGTTTCGGCCACACGCTATGCAGTGTAACTGGCTTGCCGCACACCAGTCTTCAACGTGGTGACGCAAGGACGGCCGGGAAAGTGTAGTGACGCGCGTGAGTATTGTTCCAACGCTATGCGCATCGCATCAGGTCAGGTCACTGCTGTGCGGAAATGCAGTCGCGGATTTCCGCATGTTCAATGCGTTCCATTTCGACCGGATAGTTGTCGAACGACATCGTGTAGCAGTCTTCGAAAAGCGGGCGGATGAAGTCGACTATGGACGGATCGAACGAGGGGAACACCATGAATTCCCGCCCTGGGGGAGTTTCCCGGATGTCGCCGTCTTCGATGACAAGTTCACCGCCTTTGAACACATACCGAGGATGGCTGAACATTCGCACGATGTCGGTTTCTTCTTCGTAGATCACGATGTCTGCGTCGCAGCCGATGCCGAGATTTCCCTTGTGAGTCAGCCCGAGTGCTCGCGCGGGACCGGCGGACATGGCCGTCGCGATTTCGTACAGCGTGTACTCGCGATCGATTTCCGGAAGCGTGATCCTTTCTTTGATTTTGTCCGGCAGCTTCGCAATGCACTCCTTGCGAAAATCCGCGCACATCAGCAGTTGAATGATCTCCGGATACCGCCAGAAGCAGCCTCCGTTGGGATGGTCGGTTGAGAGAAACACCTGCCACGGATTCCTGATCAGCAGCAATAGTTCCAGACCACTGGCCCATTGCACGGCGTTGACCAGATTGCTGGGCCGATAGGTGTACGGGACAATTCCGCAGCCGGTTTCGTTTTCGACGTCCAGATTGCCCCATTTGCGGCCCGTCAGCTTGTAGAGCAGGTGCTGCCATGGTCCGTCGGCGGTGACCGTCACTGTATCGCCGAACAGAACGGCTCCGGCGTCGGTGGTCAGGTGAGGATGCGAGTTGAAGTAATCGGCCAGCTCGGTTGTCCTCGAACACATCGTGTCCCAACCGTCACCGCCGTAGGCATGATACTGCGAATGAGCGATGTGCGCTCGATGCCCTTCCAGGTGCTTCAGCGTGTCCATCGTCGTTGAAATGTTTCCCGGTGCGCCCAGATTATTGCAGTGCAGGTGCACCGGATGCGGCAGGCCAAGCTCGTCGCAGATCCGGGCCATCTGCGTGACGATCGTCCCGGGAGTCAGACTGCTGTAACCTTCGATCGAATCTGTGAGCTGCTTGGCGTCCTTGCCCCATTTCCAGGCGGTGACTCCGCCGGGATTGACACACTTGACGCCGTAGGATTTTGCGGCCGTCAGGTACCACGCGACGATACTTTTGGCGCGTTCGAACTCGCCGGCTTCCAGTTGATCAAGCACGATTTCGTTGTTCGCCATCAGCGTCAGGGACGCCTTGTCGACGATCGGAATATCGTTGAGTTCTTCGTGAGTGTGGCGAGCCGACAGCACGGGAACCGCCGCTTCGTTGACCGTCGTCCAGCCCATGCCGGCGTAGAGATAGCCGGTAGCGAATGTGGTGGGAGCCATGCCTCCCAGTCCCGACCGCCGCGTCTTTGTGCGGATGAATGCCTGTGTGCGACGGTGGTCTTCCGGCGTCATCGCTCGAGCGAAATTCATCGCTCCCCCGGCCACGTGAGTATGCACGTCGACTCCGCCGGGAAAGATAATCATGCCCGTTGCGTCGATCGTGCGACCGCCGTCGACGGAATCGACGAACCGTCCGCTGTCGTCGACACACAGGTCCTTGATCTGGCCGTCGATTCCGTTTGCCGGGTCGTAGACTTTTCCTCCGGTGATGCGAAGCATAACGCTGGGTTCTCTCGCTGCTGTTCAGTATTTGCGGTAAGGCGAGCGGCAGATGTGAACTTTCAGACGCGGACGCTGGCAGCGTCCGCCACGTGGCCGCTGCTACCAGCATGGGCGTGGATGCTCTCATCCGCCGCTTGCCTGAGTTTCGGGCCGACGGTTCCTGACGTGTTCGACGCAGGCGAACTATGACGACCGCAGTTTCACAAAGCAAGAATCACCCCGAGCCCGCGTGGGATGTGGCACTGCATTCTCAATCAGGAACAACGCAACATTCAGGAGTACTTCGCGCTGACAGAGTCGACAAACCGGCGGATGGAATTCGTTGACGCTTTGGTCGAAGTGCCGGAAACACCCATCGAAGCTCAACGATATACCTGCGACTGCAAAAGAATCGACACGGAAGCTGACGGAGAGGTCACGAGCAGTTACCGGCGGTTTCGGAGCAGGTCTTGTAGGTCGGCCGTCACGGCTTCCAGCTGAGCCAAACTCATCGTAGCCAGCTTTTCGTCGGTCGGATCATCGATCGCCAGAAGTTCCCTGAGCATGGCAATCATCCTGCGCTCGCCTTCTGCTCTGCCACGTGCCTCGCCTTCTGCCCGGCCTCGTGCCTCGCCTTCTGCCCGGCCTCGTGCCTCGCCTTCTGCTCGGCCACGTGCCTCGCCCTCTGCCCGGCCGCGTGCTTCGCCTTCTGCTCTGCCTCGTGCTTCGCCTTCTGCCTCGCCTCGCGCCTTAGCGGCTTCCGCGGAATAGCTCCGGGAATAGGCGTCGTGGATCGCCTTCATGCGGGCCAGATACCGAGCACGTTCTTCGGCGGACATCGAGATCATCTTCAGGACTCCGGCAGCTTCCGTGAATTCGTCATCGCCAAGTCGGTGACGGATGGTTTCTTCCGTCTGCCCGGAGGCGTTGACCAGGAACCACACCCATTGTTCAAGCGGGTCGACAATGACCTCATTATGCGATGGCGTAACGTATTTCGGCAACTCGATTGTGTGGATTTGCAGGTCGTCTGTCAGGGGAAAACCGTGCTGACGCTCGCGCAGTCGGAAGTCCAGATGCAGATCCGGGACGGCTGGAAACATGAGCGATCCCAGGACGCAGATGCTGATGGCGGGTTTCAGAGTCGAATAGTCGCTCCCGGCAAGCAGCGGCTCCGTGTACATACCAGCCGTATAGTACGCCAGGCGCTGTCGCATGCCGACCGGAAGTGCCGTCTGCATTTCGATATCAAACTGCCGGCCGAGTTCATCGATGGCACGAACGTCGAAAACCGCCAGCTTGTCATCCTCCCAGTCCCTTCCGACAAACGGATTCAGAAATTCCACCCGATTGATTCTGGGCGTTGGACGCAGGACGGAATTCAGGAAATGCAGCGTGACCCGATCGTGCTTCGGATCCCCCAGCAACTTCTTGAAAGCAAAGTCAACAGTCGGATCGATGCCGATTGGCTGCTGAGAATCTGCCATCTGTCGCTCAACCGTGAGTCGCCATTGTCAGCGGGCGGCTGCCATCCGGAATCCAGAACGGCTTGCGAGCGATCGCTTCATTGATGCGCCGGACCACGTCCTCATCAGTCGGGTACGTTGACTTCAGAGCCGGTTTGAGAGGCATCGGAATCTCGTCCATGCGATACGCCGTTCCCGGAGCCGAAATTCCCTGAGCTGCCGTTGTAATGTGAACGCGAGCCAGCTTGCTGGTATGCGTCACGTGAGGATCCAGGCAGATCGTGGGAATGCGAGCCAGATGATCGATGGCTGGCTGAGGCATCGTCGCTCCCGGGTCAGCTCCGATGATAAACGCCGCGTCGCAGTCGCCTCGAACGAGGACGTCAATGGTTGAGAACTCGCCCGGATTATAGCGCGGGTAGCCTCGATTGAACGTGATCCCGAACGGGTAGCCGGTCTGCCAGCGCATGATCACGTCGGCTCCCGTGACATTGCCGTGTCCCCGCATGGGCATCGCGACGAATTTGGTGAACGCGTTCATCTCGGCGGCCAGAGTCAGCAGAGCGGCGCTGTTCATGTGCTTGCCGCGAGTCATCGACAAACCCATCCCGAAGAACATGCAACCGAACCTGCAAGACTTCATGCGGTGCACGAGGTCGTCCAGAGTTTCGCGGGTCAGCCCGGTTTCTGCGATTTGCTCGTCGGTGACTTTCTGGTCTTTGACGAGTGCTCGCAGAATCGTGATCAGTTCGAAGTCTTTGCCGGGCTTCACCTGCAGAAAGATGTCGGCCGCCTTCGCGCTTTTGGTTTCGCGGATGTCGACCAGAACACAGGTCCGATCTTTTCGACCTCGCGGCAGAAACTTACTTTTCTGCATGAGCGTATACTTCGTGAAGTGGCGAGGATGGCATTCGGCCGGATTTCCTCCCCAGTACACGATAAAGTCGGCTCGCTGTTTCACTTCGCCGAGCGTGCAGGTCACTTTGCCACCCAACTGGGCGGCGATTTCAGTGGGACCGTGTCACAACGATGTGTGACTGTCCAGCAGCCCTCCCAACTGATCGGCCATCGCGACGCACAGCTTCTGAGCCTCACACGTTGTGTTGCTCATGCCGTACACCAGAGGCATGTCGGCCTCATGCAGCAGCGTTGCCGCCAGCTCGATCGCTTCGTCCACCGTGGCTGTCCTGCCATCGATGAGTGCGGCCGGATATTTGGCCTCGGCTGTGTGGTTCAGAAACCATGCTTTGCCGAGCACGCACGCTTTCTTCGCTTCGTGAATGCGAACTTCGTCGTGATGCAGTTGAATGTCGTCACACACGCACCCGCAGAATGTACAGGTGGCGTTGTCAATTACCTGCAGAGTCATTGTCGCCCAATCTGAGTGCCTGAGTGAGATTTGTGGATCGTTTTCAAACAGCGGATTACGGCCGGATGCAGTTTTCGGAGAACAGCATCGGAGAACAGCATCGGAGAACAGGAATTGTTGAGCCCTGCTGTCCTTATTCTTCATTCTTCGCAGTTGGTGTCGTCCGAACTGGACGACGGGACAGTAAACGTTCAGCCCAAAGCCCGGCCCTGACAACTGCCTCGAGTTCGCCGGGGCATGAAACGGCCGGAATCCACTTCTTCCCACGGTTTGTAGTCCGTGGCCTGCTGATCGGCGTTGAAATGCGGCGATTCGGGGCCGCTAAGGTCAGGTTTCTTCGTTTTACTCATAGCGTGCTTCGCCTTTGGAAATCGAGGCGGTTTCAAATCTTTTCGACCGTAACTTCCCAGCCTTTAGACGTGGGCATTCCGGTTCCGTCGGTGTCGCCGCCCATCAGTTTACATGTCGGCGGTCCATACGGCACAAAAATCATTCCTTCCGGCACTTTTCCGCCTTCGCAGACAAATTCGGCCGACCCGAATTCCGTGCTGACTTTCACCGCATCGCCATCGCTCAGGCCCAGGTCGGCCATGTCATCCGGATGAATCGTCAGCGTGTTGACGATCGCCTTGTATTCGTCGCCGTACTTGCCGACGTTGATCTGCACACCCTGTTGAGATGTTCGCGAGGCATTGAGCAGGAATGTCCGGGACGGCATGAGCGAGGCGGTTTGATCGGGGAAGTCTGGAAGGAGAGGCTGGAGCGTTGCGAGTCTACCTTCACCGCGAATCCGTCGCAACGCAGTCTGGTGGCAGCAAGCAGTCTGGTGGCAGCAAACAGTGTGTGTTTGCAGAGCGTTTGCAGGGCGCAGCATGGCAACCCGGCGATTCATCCGGTTAGAGTGCTCGTTCTGTCACTCGACCACCGGATGTTTTGGAAAGAGCCTGGTCCTATGCGTGCACTGGTTCTGCTTTGTCTTTTTACGCTGCCGGTTCAGACGATTGGTCAGGCAATCGGGCAGACGCTTGAGCAACGGCTTCTGACCGAATCACCGGCCGAAATTGCCGCAGACGCGCGCCGGTCGGGCGATGCGCGGCGCGGTGCGATTCTGTTTCACCGTGTGCATGTCGGTTGCGTCAAATGCCATGCCGTTGACGGTTCTGAGAATTCGCTCGGCCCCGACCTGACCGAGCTGGCCACACAGCCGACGACCACGGACGAGTTCATTGTGACGTCCGTTCTAAGGCCGTCTGACGTCATCCGCAAAGGCTTCGAAACGGTCACGGTCGTCACGTCCGGCGGAAAGACGCACACGGGACTGCTGGTCGAGCGGTCTGAGGCCACGGTTGTTCTGCGCAACGCCGAGCGTTCCGGCGAACGCCTGACATTTCGCACCGCCGACATCGACGAGGTGGTCCCCGGCAAGCTTTCGATCATGCCTGCGGGAATTGCCGGTCAGCTTGCGTCACGGCAGCAGTTTCTGGACCTTGTGAAGTACCTGCTGGAGCTCCGGGACGGTGGATTGCAGGCGGCAGTCAGGCTTCAGCCGCCGCCCGGTTCTGTCACGCTGACGCTGCCCGAATACGAAGCGCGGGTGGATCACGCAGGTGTGCTCCGTGATCTCGACGATGCTGCGTTCCAGCGCGGTGCGGAGATCTACGATCGGCTCTGCATCAACTGCCACGGCGACCGTGAACGACCGGGTTCCCTTCCGACTGCGCTGCGTTTTTCGGAGGGCAGCTTCAAAAACGGCAGCGATCCGTACTCGATGTACCGGACGCTGACGCACGGTTTCGGCTTCATGGTTCCGCAGATGTGGATGGTGCCGAGGCAGAAGTACGACGTCATCCACTTCATTCGCGAAAGTTACCTGCGTAATCACAATCCTGCGCAGTACGCCGCGATCACGGACGCCTACCTGATGACTCTGCCACCAGGCGACATGTTCGGTCCGGAAGCTCGCGAATACGCTCCCTGGGCGGACATGAACTACGGCCCGTCGATGATTAACACCTTCGAGGTTGGCGAAGACGGTCACAACTTCGCCTACAAGGGCATCGCCACGCGACTGGATGCCGGGCCCGGCGGCATCGCGAAGGGAAACCGCTGGGCTATCTTTGATCACGACACGCTGCGATTCGCCGCGGCGTGGACTCGCGATCCGGAATCAACTGCACCAGGTTTCGTCAACTGGGAAGGTATCCACTTCGACGGACGCCACAGCCGTCATCCCCGAATTGTCGGGGATCTGCAGTTTGAGAACGCCACCGGGCCGGGTTGGTCAAGACCAGGGACCATCCACTTTGCCGATGATGCGCGAGTGATCGGCCGTGACGGTCGCCGCTACGGTCCGCTGCCGCTTGAATGGGCGAAGTTTCGCGGTCTGTATGCCGCTGGTGACGACACGGTTGTGTCGTACTCCGTCGGAAAATCCGACGTGCTGGAACTGGCCGGCACACTGGACGCGACCGTCGATGACGACGCTCTGCCCGTGTTTACCCGGACGCTGAAGATCGGACCGGTCAACGAAATGCAGATGATGTCTGTTGCCACACTTGCTGACGATGCGGCTCAGTTCGAATCGCTGAGTCCGACGGTGGCGGTGTTGCGGCCGAAGCCGGCAGCGGCCCCTCACGCTTCGCGCGCGTCCTCCGAAACGCAACAGGGCAGCCTGTTCAGATTCAATGGTTCGACGCACCTGGAAATTTCCAGCGGCGCCAAATTCGACATGAGCAATCGTGACTTTACGATCATGGCACGGGTCCGAACCGAAAATGGAGGAACGATTTTCTGCCAGACGAAGAACGAAGGGCCGTGGCTGCCGAACGGCAAGACGCTTTTCATTCGCGAAGGCCGCTTGTGCTACGACATCGGCTGGGTCGGCGTTGTCGAGTCACGGCAGCGGGTCGATGACGGCGAATGGCATGACGTGGCACTCGCATGGACCCATGAAGACGGCGCGGCAGCACTGTTCATCGATGGTGTCATCAGCGGCGGCGGGACGCTGAAGCCAGAGAAGTCCCTTGAAAACGCCGTCGCGAAGATTGGATTCACCGCGGAGGATTTCCCGGAACCAACACAGTTCACCGGCGACATCGCGTTCGTCGAATTTCATCAGCGCGCGATGAGCGCCGCTTCGATCCGTGCTGCCTTTCGCGGCGACGATTCCGACCGCGCCGCCAGCGCTCGCTGGGAACTCGGGAAAGTGCGTGTCGATTCAATCGCCGGAGACACCACGGGCAATGGGCACGACGCGGTGATTCGTACGGACCGTCACGAGGAGGCTGCTCCGCCAGCCGTCCTTGCGGGGATCGTCGGTCCCGGTTCTGCAGGCTGTGAACTTCGCGCGATCGGCAATCGTTTGTGCGTACTGTTCGCGAAGCATGCTCAGTCGCGAGACGTTGTCGTCTGGACAATGAAGATACCACCCGACGTCGACGCGGCAGCCCTGAATGTGACCGCGGAGTCGATCGCAGACCGAGTGCCGATTCGCGACCTTGCAGACGTCATCAGGCAGCCGGCGCGTCCGCGCTGGCCGGAGATTCTGACCACAACCGCAGTGCTCGGCGAGGACGATGGGCCGTTTGCCGTCGACACGCTGACTTCACCGGCTGACAATCCCTGGTTCGCGCGGCTGCGTTTCGGCGGGCACGATTTCTTCGCCGACGGTGATCGCGTTGCTGTTTGTTCGTGGGACGGCGATGTGTGGCTCGTTCGAGGATTGAAGGCGCTGGACTCTGTTCCCGGCGAACGGCGTGACGTCATCCCGCAAGCTGCGTCGGTGGAAACCCGCAACGAGCCGGCTGGCCAGTCCGATCCGGGCCAAACCTCCGGCACCAGGCAGCCCGGCCAGCTCACGTGGCAGCGAATCGCATCCGGCCTGTTTCAGCCGCTGGGGGTCAAGGTCGTCGCGGGCGAAGTTTATGTGACGTGTCGTGACCAGCTGGTGATCCTGCGCGATTACAACCAGGATGGCGAAACCGACTTCTACGAATGCTTCAACAATGACCACCAGGTGACGGAGCACTTCCACGAATTCGCGATGGGGCTGCAGCGCGATGAGATCGGCAATTTCTACTACGCCAAATCAGCTCGACACGCCCTCACGGCGCTGGTGCCGCACCACGGAACGCTGCTGCGAATCCCCTCCGACGGTTCCCGCACCGACATTCTGGCCAACGGCTTTCGAGCGGCGAACGGAGTCTGCCTGAACCCGGACGGTTCGTTTATCGTCACCGATCAGGAAGGCCACTGGAATCCGAAGAACCGCATCAACTGGGTTCGCGAAGGAGGCTTCTACGGCAACATGTTCGGCTACCACGACGTGACTGACGATGCCGATGACGCAATGGAACAGCCGCTGTGCTGGATCACGAATGCGTTTGACCGGTCGCCCGCAGAACTGCTGTGGGTCGACAGTGAAAAGTGGGGAGCGCTCAACGGAAGTCTGCTGAATCTGTCGTACGGTTATGGCAAGGTCTACGTTGTGCCACACGAAGACGTCGGTGGTCAGATGCAGGGAGGCATGTGTGAACTGCCGATTCCACAGTTTCCAACCGGCATCATGCGCGGCCGGTTTCATCCGGACGACGGTCAGTTGTATCTGTGCGGACTGTTCGCGTGGGCCTCGAACCAGCAGGCCCGCGAAGGCGGCTTCTACCGCCTGCGTGCGACCGGCAGGGAGTCGTATCTGCCCACAACCGTGAAGGCGAGCGGCACTCAGATTGCAATCGGCCTGACGGACCCGGTGGATCGCGCGGCCGCCAGCGATATACAGAACTTTCAGGTCAGGGTCTGGTCGCTCAAGCGGACGGCCAACTACGGGTCAGATCATTACGACGAGCACTCGCTGGAAGTGACCGCAGCCGAGCTGTCGCCCGACGGTCGCACTTTGACTCTGACGATTCCGAAGCTTGAACCGACGTGGTGCATGGAAATCCGCTGTCAACTGAAAACGACCGACGGCCGACCATTCGAACGGGTCATTCACAGCACGATTCACCGTCTGGCGGACTGAATGAAGTAATGCGTGCCCCTCGACGCTGCATCTGCCTTTCCCTGTGCCGTTCTGAGGCGACTCTGTGGCGCCAGTTCACCAGGGGACTGTTTCGGGACGATTCAGACAGCAGCCTGATGACCCCGCGCGGAAAAAATCTGTCACGTCAGCGGAACCGCACGATACGTCCGATGCGGCAAAAATCGGCGGAGTTCGCAGCCTGCCGCGAATACGCATTCGGCAAACTGACACCGCGCGAACCATGACAATCCGCCGGGACGACGCAGGGTGTGGCTGGAGCAGGTTTGGTGGAGCCGGATAGTGGTGGCTCGTCCAGTCACAATATGCATGTTCGCGATTCCCTACGGGAGTGATATCCCGAAATCGATGGCGCAGGAGTGTTAAGACTCGACTGGCAGGAAGATGCATTCGATAAGTCGAATTGGAGTGGTCATTGATTGAATTCAGGATGCTCGGCAGGTTGTGATGGAAATGATTCACGAGGAGATCGTGCGTGCGGCGGAGGCAGTTCCGCCTCTGCCGCAATCGGTCATCCGGCTCTGCAGTCTGTTTGCCGATCCGGAATACGAAGTTCGCGACGTCGTGCGCGCCGTGGACCTGGATCCGAGTCTGTCTCTGAAACTTCTGCGACTCGCAAACTCTGCAGCCCACGGTGGCACGATTCGAACGACCGGTGAGGCCGTTGTGCGACTTGGTGCCGGCACCGTTCAGTCACTCGCCATTTCTGAAGTTGCTCGCCCAAGGCAGAACGCCGATCTGTCACCCTTCGGCCTGACTGCCGACAGTTACTGGCGGCACTGCATTGCAACCGTCGCCTTCGCGGAAGCCATCAGCGCTCAGCGACGGATGCGTCTGTCCAGCGGGCTGACAGTAGCGGCCATCACGCATGATTTTGGCAAGCTGATTCTGGCGGATCAGCTTTCCAATCAGCAAAGCCGGGCCGCGAAACTGCCAGCCGGCGCGCTGGCGTCGTTTTCGGTTCAGGACGAGTTGCTGGGAATCAACCACGCGAAAGTCACGGCGATTGTCGCTGAAGCGTGGGGCCTGGCTGCTGACCTGGTCCGAGCCGTACGGTATCACCACACTCCCGAGGTCGGTGGTGACCCGTTGTGCCATGCGCTGAATGTCGCAAATCAACTCGCATGGCAGCTTGAAGATCGGACGATGGATTCGCTTCAGACGGCTACCCGCGAATCATCTCTGGCCGCAATTCAGTCTGACTCAAGCGACTGGGAGACACTGTTCCGCGCAGGTGAGTGTCGATACCACGCGACTCTTGAGTTCTACTCCTGACCACGGCCCTTTCCAACGCAACAGGCACCACATCCTGCCGTTCGGTCAGGTTGTGCCGCGCAGCCGTCGGAAAGCTGTCAGGCGGGGGCGAACGACAGCAGCGGCACTGACACGGATAAACGCCTTCTCGGTGCCGTTGCGTCAGAACCTCGATGGCGTTACGTCAGAACGCGGGCTGCAGGAATCAGTCACCGCTCATGCCTTGTCAAGGCACGCAACTAGAGTTGGTGGTCAGTCCGCCGTGATGGGATGACCACAGAAATGCGACCGACGCCGCGAAGGACGATGCTCCTGCCGCGCCGTGTGTGCCGGACGCAGGCTCTGGCCGCCGGCGGTTGGCTGACTGCTCTGGTGAGCGTCGGGCGGTTCGTTATGATTGGCCAGGTGCTTTTTCGGTACGGAAGCCTCAATCGCGAGCAAACTGCCTTGATCACGGAAGCCTTTCAACACTGTCGCGGACTGGGACCGGTCAAACTTCGTCAACTGACAGCAAGTGGCATCAAGTCGTGGCATGACGTCATCAGCGATCCGGATCGTGTTCCGGCAGCGCTGCGGAGTTCGGTGGTTTCTGAATGTGAGCAGTCGCTGCGAGCACTGCTGGAAGACGATATTGCCTGGTTCGTCGACCGCCTTGCACCGCGGGATAAGTGGCGGATCCTGTCTCAGTATCACGACCGCACCACGTTGTTCGACATCGAAACCACCGGCCTGGAGTACGACGCGACGATCACGGTCATCGTGTGCTGGCATCGCGGCCGGCTGCATACGTTTGTCGAACACGAGAACCTGGACGAGTTTCTGACGCTGCTGGACGATGTTGATCTGCTGGCTTCGTTCAACGGCAGTTCGTTCGACGTACCTCGCGTGCTTGACGGATTTCATATTCCGTCACTGCCGTGTCCGCACCTGGATCTGCGCTGGCCCTGCCATCATCAGGGACTTCGCGGCGGTCTGAAGCAGATTACGTCGCGGCTGGGGCTGCAACGTCCGCACGACCTGCATGATGCGGACGGAGCACTGGCGGTGATGTTATGGCAGGACTGGCGGTGGCGGCAGGATCAGGCGGCTCGTGATCACCTGATTCGGTATTGTGCGGCGGACGTGCTGATGCTGGTGTGGCTGTCTCAGCAGCTCGGCCGGCGAACGGACATGTCGATGGCCGAATTGTGGGAGCACCTTCCGAACAGTCCGTCGCTGGCTCGGCAGACGGGCGAAAATCAGCGCCGGGCGAAGTTCCTGAACAGCATGTTCGGCGGAGCCAGCCCAAAGACACTCCGCACACGCCGCCCCGCCGCGCGTTAAGAGGCATGAATCGGTGCGGGTTCCGTTCCGACAGACTGGTCTGATCGGGTCGAGCTGTCGGCTTCACAGGAAGACCTGCGGCGCGGGGCAAACCGGGACAGCAGCGCAGGCAGGAAGACGAGGTCTGCGAACAGCGCTGCTGCGATCGTCATGGCTCCCATGCTGGCGAAAATGTGGTGGTCGCGGGAATCGCTGAAAGACACCGTTCCGAAGCCGGCCAGCAGCACCGTCGTCGTCATCACCAACGCCACGCCAACTCCCGTGAACGCATTGCGAATCGCCGTGTGACGGTCTCCGGTGCGATCGTATTCTTCCTCAAACCGTGTCAGAAAATGAATCGTGTCGTCCACCGCGA
>CAZHET010000148.1:0-12836 GCA_964531585.1 uncultured Planctomycetaceae bacterium
GGCGAGCGGCACAGTCGAACTATCGGCCCACCTGCTGGTCGGCTTCGCGGATCACGGAGAACGCTTCGGCGCTGGTCTCAGCGGCTCGCAGGGTCAGCACGAAATCGGGCAACTGCAGCAGGCGAGCCAGTCGGGTCAGGATCTGCAGATGTGTCCGTGAATCGCGCGCCAGCACGAGGAAGAACATGTCCGTCAACTGGCGGTTCGGTGCGCCGAACGGAATGCCCGACAACGTGCGTCCGAACGCGATCACGGATTCTCCCAAAACGTCCGGAAGGGGATTGCGAGGATGCGGGATGGCGACTCCGTGATCGAAGCCCGTTGACATCACGTTCTCGCGTTCGATGACAGCCTCCAGAACTTTCGCCGGTTCGAAGATCTGCCAGGTTCGACCGGCGACTTCCACCATTGCTCGCAGGACCGAAGGTTTCGTTCCGGCATCCAGAGGAACCTGCACCGTTTCGACCGTCAGCAGATCGGCGATGGGAATCTGGTTGTTCAGTTCACCGGATTGCTGCGAATGCTCCAACTGGGCGAGGTCATCGGCGTCGAAGTGACGCAGCTCCTGTTCCAGCCACTGAGTGATTTCGACATGACTGAACCGCCACTCATCGGCCACCCGCCGACCGGGGATCTGACCACGACTCGCCAGTTTCTCGATCTCGCGACGATCGCGGCCAAGTTCCTGAGCAAGTTCATCGGCGGTATAAAACGTCTTCGACATGGCGGGCAGGACGATCGGAGAAGAGTGGCGGTCGCGGGCCGGACAGAATACACAGATTCAAACCACAGGTCACCTGCACCCGCCGACACAGGCTGAACCCATGACAATTCGTGATGACGCAATCGCAATCTGGAAGGCGGGCGTCGCGGCGGTGAATTCCGAGGCCCTGGTGCGCAACCAGTTGCACATTGCCGACGGATGGCTGCACGTCGGGCCGCAGGCCATTGAGATCTCCTCGCTGCGTCACGTCGAAGTCGTCGGCGCAGGAAAAGCCGGTCGCGGAATGGCTCGCGCGGCCGAGACCGTGCTGCAGCAACTTCCGACCAACGTGTCCGTCTCCGGCTGGGTTAACGTTCCGGCAGACTGCGTCGAGCAGCTCGAGCGCATCACGCTGCACGCCGCTCGGCCGGCCGGAATCAACGAACCCACTCGCGCCGGCGTTGACGGAACTGAGGAAATTCTGCGACGAGTCGCGGCGCTGACAACCAGTGACCTGTGTCTGGTATTGCTGTCGGGCGGCGGAAGCGCACTGCTGCCGGCACCCGCGAACGGGGTTTCGCTGGAAGACAAGCTGGCGGTCACGAGGGTCCTCGCGTCTGCAGGTGCTCCCATTCAGGACCTGAACTGCGTTCGCAGCCGGTTGTCACAAGTGAAGGGGGGCGGTCTGCTGCGAGCGTGTCGCGCGGGCAACATGATCGCTCTGATGATTTCCGACGTGATCGGTGATCCGCTGGATGTCATTGCTTCCGGTCCGACTGTCCCGTCCACAGCGACGTCAGCCGAGGCGCTGGAGGTCCTGCAGCGCTACGACTCCGGACTTCGTCACATTCCGCCTGCGGTGGTTCGACACCTGCGCGCCGCGCCTGACCAGGAACCCGCGACGGCCTGCGACGTTTCGAATCTGGTCATCGGCAACAACCAGTCGGCTCTCACGGCCGCGGCGAAGCAGGCACGCGCGCTGGGGTACCGCGTGGTGAATCTGGGTTCCGAAAACTGCGGCGACGCGGCTATGTTCGGCAGAACGCTGTTTGACAATCTGCGCGAACAACAGGCCGCGATGACAAAATCCACCGAACCGGTCTGTCTGCTTGCGGGAGGTGAAACGACCGTTTCGTTGACACCAACCGATCAGCCTCGACGCGGCGGACGCAATCAGGAACTGGTGCTGGCAGCCGTGGCGGCGAACCAGTCACCGGCTGTGTGGGAACACACCGTGCTGCTGTCCGGCGGCACGGACGGCGAGGACGGCCCGACTCCCGCCGCCGGAGCCATCGCTGATGCGGACCTGATCCGCCGCATGAATGTCAACGAAATCAACCCGGTCGATTATCTGGCGATCAACAACTCATTCGCATTCTTCGAACGACTGAACGGTCTGCTGCTGACCGGCCCGACTCACACAAACGTCATGGACGTGCAGGTCGGTCTGGTGAGTACGTAACCACGTGCCCGCGGCGAGCAGAGCGACGTCAGTCCGCTTTCACGGTTGGACGGTTTTACGCACTCCCGCGTTACACAAACGCACGTCCAGCACGATGGCGGACTCACGTCGCGCCGCTCGCCGGGCGGAGTGACATCGCGCACAAGCCGTGCCACTCGCAGAACCTCGCGCTGCCCGGTCAGGCGGCGCGCTGCTGGCCTTCAACACCGCGAGGAAACGGCAGTGTCGCTGCGCCGCGGACGGCGTCCGTCAGGCCGTTCACCACCAGCCGCAGTTGCTCATCGGTCAGTTCCGAGAAGATCGGCAGCGACAGCACTTCGTTCGCCGCGCGTTCGCTTTCGGGGAAATCGCCTTCACGGTATCCGAGATACTCAAAGCACTTCTGCGCGTGCAGCGGGATTGGATAGTAAACCGCGCAGCCGATCTGCAGTGACCTCAGGTGCTGCATCACTGCGTCCCGCTGACCTCCGCGAACTCGCAGCGTGAACTGATTGAACACGTGACGTCGATCGGGCAGCGTTGCCGGAGGGTCAATCAACCCCATCAGATCTTCGGCGCGAAACAGTTCCATGTATCGCCTGGCGTTTGAGCGGCGGCCTTCGGACCAGTTTTCCAGGTGACGGAGTTTGACTCGCAGCACGGCGGCCTGCAGAGCATCCAGGCGACTGTTAAACCCGACTTCCACGTGATTGTAACCGCCGACATCACCGTGAACCCGCAGGCGACGCACGCGGCTGGCCAGTTCGGCGTCGTCGGTTGTGATGATGCCGCCGTCGCCGGCACCGCCAAGATTCTTGGTCGGGAAGAAACTGAAGCAGCCGACCGTGCCGAGCACGCCGGCTCGCCGGCCGCGGTATTCCGCGCCAATGGCCTGGCAGGCGTCTTCAACGATCGGCAGTTTGTGGCGCACGGCGACTCGCCAAAGCGGTTCCATGTTTGCACACTGGCCGAAGATATGCACCGGCATAATGGCCTTCGTGCGATCGGTGATGGCCTGTTCCACCTGGTCCGGGCACAGGTTGAAACTGTCCGGTTCGATGTCGGCAAACACCGGAGTTGCTCCAACGCGATGGATCGCGCCGGCTGACGCGAAGAACGTGAACGGACTGGTGATCACTTCATCGCCCGGCTGAATTCCCAGCGCAAGCAGCGAAAGAACCAAGGCGTCCGTGCCTGATGCACAGCCGATGGCGAAACGCGCGTCGCAGTACCTTGCGATCTCCGCTTCCAGCGACGAAACCTCATCGCCCAGCACGAACGCCTGAGTCTCGAAGACGGCATCCACGGCGGAGCGAACTTCGTCGCGAATCGTCTGGTACTGAGCGACCAGATCGATGAAAGGCACGGCCGTCGCGGGAGAATTATCAGAGGCTGGCATGTTGAGCGACTCCATTCGCTGGCAAGAACCGCATTCCGGACGGCATCCTTCTGCACGGCAGCGGACGGCCATGTTTCGGCCGGGCACGATCAATCCGTGATCGAAATTCCGTTCGGCAAATCCGGACGGCAGGCTACGGCAATCGAATCCCGGTGTCAATATGAGGCGGAATCTGTCGAAAATCGATAACTCGTTACAAAGTCAGTGTTTACGTCGGCAGAATCCGCCGCAGGGCACTGGCCGGGACAGTGACTGTATCGACAAGCTGGCTGGCGCGGCCGCAACAGTCGCAGCGATTTTCTCGATGCTGAATCTCGGCGGTTGAGCGCTGACCAGACCGCATCGAACAAGTCTTTCAGGACGGTGCCACTCTGCTCACCAAACAGGCATATTCGCCTGATTTGCCTGCGACACAAACAAGCTGTCGCGCCGGCAATCTGCAGTTGCTCGATTCCGAATTGCCGAAACCATGCAAATTTTGCCGATGGAGAAGCGGGGTGCGTGAAATCTGCACAGCCGAGCCAATTGTGGCGCGCAGGTTGCGTTGACGCTGATCCGAGTGCGGTTTGAACGGACGAGCCGCGGGGGCGCTACGTGAACGAGTCCAATGTTGAAAAATCCGGGAGATCAGGCGAATGAATCTGTTGCTGAACAAAAGTATGAACCGGCTACGCTGGTGGCTGCCCGTGGCCGGCTGCCTGCTGTTGCTGACCAGTGGCGGGCTGGCCGTGGGACAGGAAGACGTTCTGGCCGAACCTGCTGACACGGTCGTGGCCGCTGACGAAGCGCCATCTGAGTCAGAAGCCAGCCCGGACGCAGCAAGCGTGCTGGCAGACGTCGATATCCTGTGGACATGTCTCGCCGCATTTCTGGTGTTCTTCATGCAGGCCGGATTCGCTCTCGTCGAAGCCGGTTTTACCCGAGCCAAGAACTGCTGCAACATCATCATGAAGAACCTGATGGACTTTTCCATCGGGACAATCGCGTTCTGGGCCATTGGATTCGGCCTGATGTTCGGAGCATCCAGCGGCTGGATTGGAACCAGTGGCTTTCTGTTCGACGCGGATGCCGAAGGGGCCATCTCACCCGGCAACTTTGGCTGGGCGTTTCTGATCTTCCAGACGGTCTTCGCGGCAACGGCTGCGACAATCGTCAGCGGGGCCATGGCAGAACGGACCAGGTTCGTCAGCTACCTGGTGTACTCAATCGCCATCACGGTCATCGTCTATCCGGTGTTCGGAAGCTGGTGCTGGAATGGTCTGGTTGGAGTTCAAACCGGCGTCGATGAGGCTGGCGAGGCCATTACCAGCGCGGGCTGGCTGGAAGGTCGCGGCTTTCTGGACTTCGCCGGTTCAACAGTGGTGCATTCCATCGGCGGCTGGTGTGCTCTGGCCGGTGCTTTGGTGATTGGTGCTCGCAAGGGGAAGTATCGCAACGGTAAGCCGATGCCGATTCCCGGTCACAACATTCCTCTGGCCGCACTGGGTGTGTTCATCCTGTGGCTGGGCTGGTTTGGCTTCAATCCCGGCAGCACGACGGCAGTTGGCGGTGGCGACTTTGCACGGATCGCCGTGACAACGAATATCTCGGCCGCGGCCGGAGCAATCGCGGCGATGATCACGGCATGGATCATCTTCGGCAAGCCGGACGTTTCCTTCGCTCTGAACGGTGCGCTGGCCGGGCTGGTCGCAATTACTGCCGGCTGCGACATCATGACTCCCGTCACAGCAGCGCTGACGGGACTGGTCGGAGGTGTGATCGTCGTATTTTCCTGTCTGGCGATTGAACGAGCGGGTATCGATGACCCGGTCGGAGCAGTATCGGTTCACGGCGTTTGCGGAGCGTGGGGAACGCTGGCAATCGGACTGTGGGCGAACGGTGTGGGCATCTTCACCGGAGGCGGCGCAGCGCAACTGGCGACTCAGGCTATCGGAGTTGCCGCTGGTTTCCTGTGGGCGTTCCCGGTGAGTTTCGGGATCTTCTACGCCATCAAGATGACAATCGGCCTGCGGGTGTCTGAAGAAGAGGAAATGCTGGGCCTGGACATCACCGAACACGGAATGCACGCCTATCCGCCGAGCATGATCGACGGAGTAGGCACGGTGGATAGCGGATCATTTGGCGGCGCGGTTGCCGTCAGCGGAGTCTCGCCTGTTCCCGCTCAAACGGGTGCGTAGCCCGAGCGGGAAGCTCCTGCCGCTGTGTTTGCTTCGGTAAACATACGGCGGAAAGGGGGAAGGACTTGTTCCTTCCCCCTTTCTTTTTGCGCCGATGAAACGGCTGCGGCAACCCGCAGTGATCAGGATCGCTGAAACACGCCGTAGCGCGCGATCAGGTACAGAATCTTCCAGCCGGCTTTGACGCTTCCGGTCACCGTGCCGCTGATCTTGCTGACGCCGACTCGCCGCCGATACGACACCGGAACTTCCGAAATGCGCAGGCCTGCACGAGCGGCTTTGATCTGCATTTCCACTGTCCAGCCGAAGTTGCGGTCGCGCATGTTCAGCGACTGCAGCGACGAAAGTCGGATCGCTCGAAACGGCCCCAGGTCGGTGTAGCGCGCATTCAGCAGCCACCGCATCAGAAAACAGGCCAGTCGATTCCCAAAGACACTCTGTAGCGGCATGGCCCCGTATTCCCGCTGTCCCAGCAGCCGCGACCCGATCACGAAGTCCTTCCGGTCCGCCAGAATCGGTTCGGTCAGCAGCGGCAGTTCTTCCGGGTGATCGCTGAAATCGCCATCCAGAAACACGATGACGTTCGGTGCGACTTTGCGTGCATCGATCTGGTGATCGAGTTCTGCAAGTCCTCGCAGGCATGCGGCTCCATAGCCCCGCTGAGCTTCGCTGACAACATGCGCACCGTGCTGAGCAGCAACTGCCGCCGTCCTGTCGGTGGAAGCGTTGTCGACAACGATGACAAGACCCACACGAGGCAGCTGTTGCAGCACAAGTGGAAGCGACGCTTCTTCGTTAAGCGCAGGAATGATGACAACAACTGCCGAAAGGTCAGGCAGGGCGTTGTCGTGCGTGGTCGTGTCGAGCGAAGCGGTATCGGTCATCATCGTGTCGTGGCAATCCGGAGCCAGGATCAGCGCAACGCGTGCATCGATCGTTCGCCCCTGCGTTCCAATCCGTCGAGCATTTGCGGGCTGATTGACTTACGGCGACTCAATGACAATCTGCTGTCCCGTCCAGCGGCGGTCGGCCGCCAGGCGGGTGGCGAACGTTGTAATGCCGTCACGATCACGTTCTGCAATGAGCGCCGCATGGTGAGCTGCGAGTGCTGTCAAAGTCGCCGGATTCGTGAATCGCGCTGCGTTTAGAAACACGGCCTGTTGTTCCCGGCTCGCGGAGAAGGGCTTCAGCACGACGAATTCCGCCGCCGGTTCGAACAGCGACGCCATCAGCAGCAACTGACCTGTGCTTCCGGTGTCGGAAAGCCGCAGTGACTTCAACATGGTCAGCTTCTGTCGGGCGAGCTGAATCGCGCGGCGAATGTCCCAGACTCGCATCCCGTCCGCTGTCGCTCCGATCAGTTGAAAGCGCCGGCGAATCTGAATCTGCTTCTTCTCGTCGCCGTTCCATAAGTGCGGACCGACTCCTCTCGGGCTAAAGATCGCGACCGCGCTGCCCGGCTGTTCGGTCTCTTTCAGCAGCCGCGGCACGATCGACTCAGGCAGCCCCGCCGGCGCAGCGTTGTCGTTCAGCACCAGATCGTGATAGCTCTGCCAGAACGCGTCATCGGCGACGAGGAACGTCACGCCGCTCAGATCGTCGATGCTGCTGCCACGCGACACCACGTCCATAAACAATGGCACGTGCTGCTGACTTTCAAAATGCAGACGCGTCACGGTCAGCGCAGCTTTTTCCGGTGCGTTCGCGAACGGAACGTCAATCGCTTCGGCACGCACGTCATTGGCGGGTTTCCACTCCCGATCGTTGTCCGGCCATGCCGCGAACGACAGGCTTCGAAGTTGAGCCAGTGCATCGTCGAACCACTGCTGCTGGTTGTTCAGGACAACATCGAAGTCGCCCGGCGACGGGTCAGCCGCCTGAGCCACGAAGTCCTCATCGATCGATGTGTTCCGCTGATCCGCCGGCAGGTCCGTGAAGACGCGCAACTGAGCCGGTTCGAAGAATTTGACGGCCGGCTGTTCGATCAGCGAATCGTCGTCTTTCAGCCAGCGGTTCATCCAGCGAAACGCGTGAACTCGCAGTTCCTGAGTATCCTTGTGCGGCCCTTCTGTGATCTGCAGCCCGAGCTGTCCCGGCTTTTCGTACAGATCGTAAATGTGGCGGACCTGCCGATGAACTTCGACGACGCCGTCCAGCGGGAAAATCGTGTCCTTGTCGCTGTTGCTGATCAGCAGTGGCCGCGGAGCTGCCAGTGCGGCAATCATGGCGTAGTCCCAGCGGTTGGTGTTCACCATAAACATGCAGTCGCAGTGTCCTTCAACGCAGCCGTCGACCACATAGTTGCGAAGCGTGGTGATGCCCGCGACGGGAACCGCACAGCGGATGCGATCATCCAGAGCCGTGATCCACCAGCTGTAAACTCCGCCGCCCGAACGTCCGGTAACGCCGAAACGCGCGGCATCGACTTCCGGGCGAGTCTCCAGATAATCCAGAGCACGCATGCAGTTCCACGCCTCGACGCCGGCGGGTGTGTAACCTCGCGAATTCCACCACCAGCGGCCTTCGCGATACGTGCCGTGATGAATGCCCTCGATTTCGCCAAGCTGCAGAGTATCAATTGTCAGACAGCAGTAACCGTTGCGGGCAAACCACGATCCGTGATGATGGTACGCCGTCTTGTTGCCGAAGCTGACACCACCATCCTTCACCAGCGCATGGCCGCAGACATACAGCACCGCCGGCAGCGGCCCCGTGGCGTTCTTCGGGCGGTAGAAATTCGCCGTGACATACAATCCCGGCAGCGACTGGAAGTGCAGCTTCTCAACGACGAAGCCATCACCGTCGACAACACCAGTGACCTGTGGTTCCAGCGGCGTTCGCGCAGGAAGAGGATTCAGCCCCAGCTGATCGAACAACTGCTGACGCAGACGCGGCCGAGCGGCTTCCCAGTCCTGCAGTGTCTGAAAGTTAAACAGCGAACTGCGTGCTTCAATCGCGGCGACCTGCGTTTCAAAGTACTGCGCCAGTTGCGGATTCTCATCCAGCGACCAGTCAGCCGCGTGGCACGCTGAAGCGGTCAGCAGGTTCGCAATCAGCGCCAGCATCGATGCGTGTCGAATGATCCGGATCCAAAACATTATTCGCCCCCTGATTCTTGCCGTTGGAGTCTCACAACAGGCCATCGTGCCATCGCCAGTCTGAATGATCAGACTGTTGACGACCAGTGAAGCTGCAACGTTCGTCACTCCAAAAGCGAACCAGGCGTGGCTGGCAACACGGACGGCGCACCGCATTCGCAGCCTGACCGAGCCGATGCCATCGTTCGGCTTACCCGGCAGCGGTCCGGTCGTCGTTCAGCCAGTCTGACTTCACTGCTGTGTGCCGGGCTTTGCAAATTTCCCGACATGCAGACTCCAGTTCCCGCGGACAGAGAGCTGCAGTTTGCCGTTTTCCGACTGATAGCTGACGGCGTCCTCGGACACATCGGCGAAGAGAAGGTCAACGACTTCCTGCGGCAGGAGTTCGATGCGATCCGGAAACGTTTCGTTTTGCTCGCGGTAATCGGCAAGTACCAGTGCGGCGAGCGACTTGTGATGGCCGTACTCAACCTTGAGACGGGCGTCGAGCAACGGCTTCAGGTGTCGTCTCCAGGATTGCTTGGCGAGCGCATATCCGAGCCGCTCGGTGATGTTGGACAGATCCAGTTTTCTGAGGTCACCTGTCAAATCGCCGTCGTCCCACTTCGCCAGGTCATCGTAGGCCACTTGCCACTGCTCTCGGCATCGAGTCAGGTTCGGTTGGGAAAGGGAATCGACGAACTGCGAAAGGACATCGTTCTGAATGCGGGAAACTGTTGACCAGTCGATGCTGTTGCGGATCTGGTTCAACTGCAGTCTGACCGCGGTGGGATCATTGCCGACGAGACCGCCGGCGACGTAGCTGCTCAGTACGCCGTCATGCTCGCGCACGTCCCGGACCGCAACCTGAGCCTGGATTCTGGTGGCATGGTCCGCTGCGCGAACGACCACTTCATGCACGGGCCAGGCGGAGCGACTGCGAATGTAACTGGCCAGAACGGGATCAACGTGCCTGGCTTCCATCACAGCTGCGGCCAGTGCATCGGACACGGAAGTGCGAAGCTGACAGGCTCGCGCGGTTTCCCATCCGCACTGAAGTTCCGCCAGTAAATCAGCGGCGTGATCCATCGCCTGCAAATCTTCAACCATATCCGGCCAGCGTTGCTCGCCCGCGGCCAGCATTGCCCGCCGTTCAAGGATCCGCGCCCCGGTGAGCAGCGTTCCCCACAGATCGCGAACCGTCACCCCTGTGGGCTTTTGCAGCCGGGGCTTGCGAATCGCCGACTTCCACTGACGAGCGTACTCGCGTTCTGCGTCGATAACCTGTGCGACATACGGCAGTTCGTCACGCGTCCACGGCCGCTCGGCCGCGGCAAACAACTCCTGAGCCGCACGCCGACCTTCCACTGTGTAACGCAGTGATCTCCTGTGCTCAACCTGCGCGCCCTCATAAGTACGGAGCGACTTCTGAGGCAGGTCCGGCTGAAATCCGACATGCAGCAGGCGGGCATCGGGCGGATCAGGCAGGCGAGCCAGCTCGATGCCGGCGTTGACGGAATCATCGATCGGAAAGTTGCAGTGCTGCCATAATGCTCTGCTGAAGTCGAGCGATCCGTCCGCCAGAGTTTCCCCCGTCAGAAACGTTGTGCCCACCGAAACCGCCACCGGCGCGGGGCGTCCGAACAACAGCCGAACCGCCCACACGAATGGAGTCAGCAGGCCGATGACCCACACAGCAATCAGAATTCTGCGGCGCGAAATCTTCATCGAATTCCCTTCCCGCGAAAGCCTCGCGGAATGCAATGCCGCCGGCCTTCGGTGCGAGTGTGACTCAGGCTTCGATTCCCTGCCAGCGATGCAACAGACTTCGTGTTCACCGTGAGCCCCGTCGTGCTGAGCCCCGTCATGCTGACGACGTGCGCAGGTGCCTGTTGCAGCGACGGTTGCGGATGTGGCACTGCGGGATTGCGATTCATGTGGGTTGCGTTCACACTGGTTGAGCGAAGTGAGCGGGCTTCGATCGTGCGAAAACTCTGTCACTGGCCTTGCCGGCAAGTTCTGAGCGAACCGTTCTGATCGAAGAAGTCACGACGTCGAAACGTCTCCCCCGGCCGCCAGTGTGGTGAGGGCGGTTATTTGTGACGTCGTGTCGGCTACGTGTCGTTCGGTTTTCCGATCGGCATCGTGAGTTCAGTGTGATTCACCTGCCTGGGCAATTCCAGGGCCTGCCGTGAAACAGACTGCTGAAAGCCTAATCGCTTGCAAATGACCTACAATGCCGGGCGAGCGAAGCGATTTGTGAGAGCGAAGCCTGAACGCGCAGGCAATGTCCTGCCTCCAATAATTGCCAGACGCGAACTCGGGCCTTCCCCGAACTTGCTCCGCTCGTTCGAGCCCAACCTGCCTTCGGACGAGAGGTGTGCCGGAGTCACTCAACAATGCACAAACTTTCTCGGACGTACGACCACTGCCTTATCAGCTCCTGGTGTTCGGGTTCGTCATTCCCGCCCAGTGTCCTGCCCTCGCGAAGGCGCAGGCGGGAAATCCAGGCTTTGACGCACTGGATTCCCGTCTGCGCGGGAATGACGGTCGGGCTCAAAATCAAGACGTGAGGAAGCACCAGGCCAGGCTCCGTCCTGTGCATCGCTCCAGGCTCCCCGTTTTCGTGGGCCAGTGAACGCCCCGTTTTCGTGGGCCAGTGAAAACGAAATCAATCGGCATCTCACACCAAATTACTGCAGGCGATTCCATGCAACGTTCATGTCGTGAAAAACGCCAGCGTCTCCGCGGCATCGGAGTGCTCGGTCTGGTGCTGCTTGCGTCTTTGAATTCGGGCCTCTCAACACAAGCTCAGCAAAACAGTTCGACCATCGCCGATTTCTGGCGGTACACGCTGCAGCAGCCGGCTGATGGCTGGCAACAGGCTGGCTTTGACGACAGCGGCTGGAAAGAAGGAAACGGCGGGTGCGGTTCGCGGGGAACTCCCGCCGCGCGCATCGGCACGCCGTGGAACTCCAGCGATATCTGGTTAAGGAAATCGTTCGGTTTGCAGGCCGTTCCCGAAGACGTTGCGCTGCTGATTCATCATGACGAGGACGCAGAGATCTTCATCAACGGCAATCAGGTTGCCACGTTACCCGGCTACACCGTCGAATACACAGTCGTGCCGCTGGATGCCGCGGCGCGAGACAGTCTGCGGCAGGGAGACAACCTGCTGGCCGTGTCTTGTCATCAGACTGGCGGCGGACAGTTTATCGATGTCCATGTCGTCGATGCCGACAACGTCCCGCAACTGCCGCCCGCGAAACGAAATTCTTCGCCGTTCAGGTCGCAGCTCATCACCGAATGGGGAGCCGCCGTCACCGCCAAAAATGCATGGACGGAGTATCCTCGACCGCAGCTTGTTCGCGACCAGTGGCAGAATCTGAACGGTCTCTGGGACTACGCGGTTACGGCCGACGACGTCACGCGAACCCCGTCGGAATGGGCCGGCAAAATCCTGGTCCCGTACGCTCTGGAATCGAAGCTCAGCGGAGTACAGCGGCTGCTGGAACCGAATGAAGCTCTGTGGTATCGCCGTTCGTTCCAGGTGTCACCGCCCGCAGGTCAGAGGACGCTGCTGAACTTCGAAGCGGTCGATTATCACTGCGAAGTGTTTATCAACGGCACGTCCGTTGGAAATCATAAGGGAGGCAACACGCCGTTTTCGTTCGACGTCACGGATGCCGTGCGCGACGGCGATAACGAACTGGTCGTGCGCGTCGAAGACGACACCGAACGCTGGCAGTTGCGAGGCAAGCAGGTGCTGGATCCTCACGGCATCTGGTACACGCAGATGTCCGGAATCTGGCAGACCGTGTGGCTGGAACACGTCCCTTCCACTCACATCCGCGATCTGAAAATTGCAACGGATGCCGACACGGGAACAATCCACGTTCGACCTTACATCGCCGGCAACGACGGCGCTGGCAACGTGCGAGTGATCGTGAAAGACGGAGCTGCCATCGTCGCCGACGTCACTCAGCCCGCCGGCGATTTTTCGATCACGATCAATGACGCCAGGCTGTGGTCACCGACA
>CAZHET010000149.1:0-4016 GCA_964531585.1 uncultured Planctomycetaceae bacterium
ACGTACTCAATTCCTGGTTGCAGAATTATCCCTTTGCGGCGGCAGGACTGACGGTGCAGGCCACCGGCCACCGCCAGCGTGCCCCTGAGACACGGGCGCTGGTGGAAAATTCTGTTGCTGGCGCGCTCGGAATCGCCGCGACAACCGCTGACCTCGTGCGAACCCAGGACGCATCCGTGGCGATGTCGGAAGATCTGCTGTTCGTCAACCCGGGTTCCGCTGCGCCGACCGACTCTTCGCCCGACGTGCTGCAGGAAAATGCACAGGCTTTCTATAGCTCGCTTCAGGATTTCAGCGTGGCACGGCAGCAGGCAGAAACATCGCTTCGCATTACGCTCGATGAGATCCCGTCGCTCACACAACTGTCAGCGTCACTGGGACCAGGCACCGCTGGTGATGAACAGGACTTTCTGGAAGCGCTAAAGCCAGGCAGCGCGACCGTGCCGCCGCGCAAAGGAGGCGACGACAGCAGTCTCCCCGGCGACACGATCCGCGCCATTCGCCAGGCGACAACGCTGATCGACCTTCTGTACGGCAAGTCATCGGGCACCGACCTCACAACCAGCGACATCGCAAAAAGAACGAGTCAGCTACGCCAGGCACTGGCCGAACTCGACAAGGCTCGAAGCGCCGCAAGCGAAGCCATCGCTCAGCTCGTTGCTGCCTGCAATTCGTCTCCCGAACAAACAGACCGAAGAATCGCACTGCGGCAGCAGGCTCAGCGGTTGCTGGATTCCAACGTACTGACAGTCGACCAGCGCGCGGCACTGCTGCAGAAGATCATCGAGCTGGATGGTTCGATGCTGCAGGCGTTCCAGCCCGGAAGCGCTGCAGCGGCGGACGGCACGAGCACGGATTCGTCACGAGTATCGGCCGCGTGGCACGCTGCCTGGATGCTGCAGACGCACTATCTGCTGACAGCGGTGACTGGCGATTCCGACAGACGTGATGAACTTGCGAAGCAGGCTGTCGCAATCGCCAAAGCGGACGGGAGTGATCACGAGCAACGCGCCAGACTCGGCCTCCTCGTGCGTGAGCACTGGTCAGACGTGGACGAACTCCAGTCAGCAGCCGCTGACGCAGCCGCCGGAGACCTGGGCGACCGCTACACGACACTGGAACATGCCGACGCTCAGGCGCGGCTGTTGACCAGCACGCTGGACATCACACGGCGGCTCAGCGCATCGCCGCTGTCACCTGCCGAACTGGTACATTCACTGCGCCGATTTCGCTACTGCACCGTGCAGGCCGACCGCGCCGTTCGCAGCCGCTGGCTGGCGGTTGATGAACAGGATAAGCCGGCTGCTCAACACTGGTACTTCAGCCAGTCAGAAGAATGGCTTGCAGCCGCCGAACAGGACGCCAGCGGCCTGCGGCAGAATTCCCAGGAACCGCTGGCCGATTTGATGACCGAACAGATTCAGCAGCAGCGTCAGCTTCTGAGTTCCGTCAGCGGCCTTGCATTCACCGCTCAGGTTCCGCCCGGTGAACTCATACTTTCCGAGTCAGAGACACAGCGATTGCCGGCAACGATTGGCGTTCGGGCGACCGATGATCAGCACGTCAACGGTCTGGCCGCCGTGCGCATCGTCGCGCCGTCCCAGGCCATTGCTATTGATGACAATTCGCCAGCACTTGGAGTCCCGCTGCAGTCGCAGGCCGTCACGAAAACGTTCACCGTGCGGATCGCTCAGCAACCAGACGCGGATGACTGCGGAACAGTGCCGTTGCAGACGGATGTGTTCTTCCGCGGCCAGGTCTGGCGAGCGCAGGGTCCGACGGCCAATCCCTGCCCGGCGGACGAACGTGTCATTCGGCTGGCAGGCACGGAAGGCACCGGCAGCATCGTCGTGGAAGGCCAGGATATTCGGCCAATCATGTTTGTGCTGGACTGGTCCGGCAGCATGGATGACAACGGCGTTGGCCGCCACAACACGACGCTTGACACCGTGAAATCGATCCTGAACAACCTGACAGCTGACGATCACGTGGGGCTGGTCGCCTACGGCCACCGCATCAACGGTGAAGGCACAAGGAACCCCCGCTATGAAGAAGTCTTCAAGCGGCCGGTCAACGTCGACCGGGACAGGGACGATGTCGAGATCCTTATCCAGCCTGTGCGACTTGGCAATAACAAAACTCAGCTTCTGCGGACCATTGATGACCAGTTGCGCATCGTGCCGCCATGGGGTTCGACGCCATTGGGCCTGGCACTGACAAAGTCGGCGGAGTATTTCAACACCCGCAATCAGAGCGGGTTGATTATTGCAATTACAGACGGAGCCGCCACGGACCTGGGCGACGCCCGTGAACTAAAACGCGACAGAATTATCAATGCAGACGATAAGGATTTGGCGGGAATCACTGCTGCGAACCGGCGAACTCTCGAGGGACTCAAACGCGCGTTTGAAATTGGCAAATGCGACGCCGTCATTGTGGCGCTTGACCTGCAGCAACAGAAGGCGCAGATGCGGCAGTTGGAAGCTTCATTTCAGGCAGACCCTGTCAAATTCGAGATCCTGAATGCCCAGAACGATCAGGACGAACTCTATGCAAGGATTTCGGAGCAGCTCGATCCCCGCGACTATGTTGTGTCCGGTTCAGGAACAGCATCCGAGATACGCCGGTCACTTGGCAATGTTGCCGACGGACTGCTGGCTGGTCAATACAACGTCTCATTTGCCAGCATGAATTCCCGGGACATCTCGATTCGACCGGGCGATGTGGTCCGCATGAGGCTGGACTACGGAAGCGGCAAACTGAAAGTCGCGCGAGACCAGCCTCTGCAGTCAGTTCCGGTGTCGCAGGCGTCCGGCGGCGCAACGACAATGGCGGATGATCCTGACAGCCTGGGAGCGACAACGAAAGTTGTGGTCAAAGACACTGTTGATGACCAGGCGTCTGTCTCCGTGACAGTCATGCTGAATCACGACGATCTGTTTCGGCCAGTCCGTCAGCCTGCGGAAATACTCTTCGATCTGCGTGCGGTTGGTTTGCCGAATTTTCATGCGAAGCAGATCACGCAAACCTTCACGTACACTAACAACGCGCCGGGGTGGCTTCTGGAAATGAATCCGTGGCCCCGGGAAAGCGGCGTTGAAATTGATGCCTTTTGGAAGATGCGGCACACAGACCCCGACCTCACAATGTCGCTGGCAGATGTCCTCCAGGCCGAGGGACGTGACCGGGCGAGAGCATTGGGTGGGGGCAGCGAGAACCTGCCGCGGCTGCTGGTTTGGAGCGTGTCGCGTGACGGTGGAAAGCAACTGCAGATCGGCCTGGCGCTCGACCCTGATGCCACATCCGCCGGTAACTCGCTGCAACACACCGTGCGAGTCGAACTCGGCACACTCGACGCTCTGGACCGCCGTTTCGAACCTGTGAACTGGACACGTTCCGTGACTCTGGTCGAAAACGGTCCGGCCGTGACAACGTTCTTCTCAGAGGAAGGTGCGTTGGCGGCAGTCGGCAACGCCACAATCGCGTTCACGTCGCGAGAATCACTCGAGAGCGACGCCGTCAAAATTGCGCGACCGCTGGTTGTGGAAGCCATTGACCGCTGAGCACTGACCCGCGTCCCGTCGCCATGTCTGACGGGCAGCCAAAGAAAAACTTCCTGCCGTTGCTGCCAGCATCGTCGGCGTAGCCGAGGCTGTCAGCGTCAGCAGTGGCACTGGAGTGGCAGGTTTTCATCGGGCCGGTCGCGTTACAGCGGCAGTGGTGTGAATGTGCCGATGATCGGCGGTTCCTCGGCTGACTGCCGCTCACTGCGTCGAGGCGGCTCACTTGATCGCGGCGACGTCGAGGGTTCCTGCTGTTGCACTTCCCGCAACATGGAAATCGGTGTCACGGCACCGATCGCTGGTTCGTCGCTGGCAGGCAGGGGCGAGAATTTTCCGATGTCAGATGAAAACGGCATCGGCGGGACGGTCTGAGTCGTCAACGCCGGATTCATTTCTGACGCTGTCGAGGCCCATGCGGCTGAGTAGGCGGCCTTCGCAACAACGTCCGCAGCG
>CAZHET010000149.1:4116-12817 GCA_964531585.1 uncultured Planctomycetaceae bacterium
GCGGCGTCATTGCCCGCCGCAGGATCATCGCCCGAGTTGTCAACGGGCGGCTGTTCGGCAGGCATGCCGTGGTCAATGAGAATCTCTTCACCGATTGGCAGGGGATCTGCGAAGGACGGATCTGAACTGCTGACCCGCAGGTCGCGGTACGACAGCAGCGACGCTTTTTCGTAGTGGATGTTCTTCAAAGCGACCGCGTATTCAGCTCGTGAACGAAAGAACTGAATCTCCGATTCGACCACGCGTCGCTGAGCATCCAACAGTCGGTCGACGTCAACGTCGATGCGCTGGTTCGATCTCACGGTCAAAGCCTTCAGATACTCCTGAGCCGCCAGGTACTGATTCAGGTGGTTCTGTACAGCGACGTAAGCGCGAGCGGAGTCGGCAATGGCTCCGCTCAGGTCGCTGACCACTTCGCGCTGCTGTTCTTTCTGAACCGCCCGCGCTCGCGCGACGGACAGTTCGGCGTGTGCGACTGCGGCGTGCGCCTGACGGTAGCCGATCGGCACAGTCAGTTCGACCCCCAGCGCCCATTCCTGCTGTTCCCACGTATTCAGGTTGCCGATCGCTGACGCAGGAGCCGTTCCTCCCTGAAAGCCACCGGAGATCAGATCGTCACCGAATCCCCGAACGCGGTAACGCCCGAAGGCATCCAGCCGCGGATTCAGAAAATTCTTCGCGGCCAGAAGTTCCATTTCGGTCTTCCTGACGATCAGTTGCTGGCGGGAAAGTTCAGGTCGCTGACTAAGCGCTTCCTGCATTCCTGTCGACCAGTCAAAGTGAATCTGAGCCATAGTGGGCTCTTCTGAGGGACGAATCAGCAGCCCGTCCGACGCGGGCAGGCCGATCAGCAGCCGCAGCCGGCGTTCTGCCGTGAGGACTCCCCCGGTCGCCTGCAGCGTACCGCCTTTGCTGCCGTTGCGTGTCTGCGTTCCCTGCAGAAGACGTCCGCTGAGAGCATCGTCGACTTCGGCCTTGAACTGAAAGTACTGATGCCGTGCCAGCGATTCTTCGGACAGATCCTGCGTGTTCTGTTCAGTGGCCTTGCGGGAATTCCACGTGATCAGCGCCTGTTCCATCGCCTTCTTGCGAGCGTCCAGTTCGCGATATGCCAGGTACAGATCCCAATATGCGTTTTCGATGTTGCTGACATAGTCCCGCAGCGCGACCGTGAAGTCGGCGGCATTGACATCGTTGTTGACCTTTGCGATCAGGATGCCGTTGTAAACCCCGGGAGTGCCACCGGGACCGGCGATGCGGTTAAATTCCAGGCCGGCTCCCTGCAGCAACGGCTGGCGGATTTCGCCTTCCAGCCACGACTGCCAGGCCGAAGGAAACGTGTTGGCAGGAGCATTGTTGGCGTCGTAGTTGGTCACGCCGCGCAACGCCAGCAGTGATCCGGTTGCCGTGCGTTTCGACACTTCCACTTCGTAGTCGTGCAGATCCTGATTGAACGCGGTGGTTCCGCCCGCGAAGAAGTTGTTATTAAACAGCCGGTTGTTGTTGTTGAACGTCGCCGACGCCCGCATCTGCGCATCGAAGGCACTCAGAGCGGCTTCCATGCCGAAGCGGGGATCAGTTTCCTGAAGCTGACTTGTATACCGCGTGGTTGTCGTTTCCGGCGATCGCAGCACGACGCCGCCGATATCGCGCATGACGGTTGAATTCTGCATCGCGGTCTGAAGCACCGCGTTCAGGTCCATATCGCGGTAGCTGTTTTCGGTCAGGCTGTCGATGGTGAAAGCCGTGACCGGTTCCATGCTCTGGCCTACGGCGTGGACCTCCGTGCGCACGTTGTCAATTTGTGCGGAGATGCAGTCGACTTCAGTCGTGTCATTGCCGACGGTTTTTTGCCAGACATCGGGCGACGCAGCGCAGCCGTACAACACAACGGACGTCAGCAGCATCATGCCGGACGTCAGCCGGTGCATCTGCGAACCACGCACAACGGGATCGGCGGCCGAGTTAATCGATCGACGCTGATGGAAACTCGCCATTGTCCCACATCCATTCAGTTAGGCTCGTTCGTTCTGGTGCCGACCGCGTTTCGTTCCGCGACGTCCTGTTCGCCCGCCGCGCGCTGACAACGGGCGCAACTGTGCGGCACGGCGCTGTGGCATGCCGGCATCGGATTCATCGACACAGGACTTTGCAGATTCGCGTCAATGGTGCGCATCGTGGCGTGTTTGAGCGTCGACCAGCGCTGTGGTATGAATTCCGGAATCTGGGCGAGAAATACCATCCGGCAGTATCTGCCACTGACAGGTTCATGAGTTCGTGGCGACCGCTGAATCCACTTCCGTCGAAGCTCGTGCTGCCGCGATGCTGCAGAACGCCGAACGACGCTGCAAGTCGCCCGACGATCCGGCACAGCTGCTGGCAGGACTTGTTCACGAAGTCAGCGAACTTGCGGGCTGTCAGGCTGTTACGGTATGGGATGTCCGGTCTGGCGGTGCCACTGCGCTGCTGACTATCGGCGGCGACGGAACTCCGCTGGCACTGCCGAAGCCGTACGACAACGCCGCGTCGGCGGCAGTGCGTACAGCCAACTGTCTGGCCGAAGCAAGTGTTGTCTCGGGCCTTCAGTTGGTGCTCGCCGTCTCTTCGGACAGAGTGGTCTCAGGCGAACTGCTGACGATGCTGGCTGATGTTCTGGCCGATCTGTACCGTCGGGAACTGCTGACGCGTCTTGTCCGGTTCGGTGATCGCCAGGCGGGTATTCTCGCCCTTGCGTCCACGATTTACGCAGGGAACGATCGCGAACGTATCATCAATATCTTTGCCACTGACGGAGCCGCTGTGCTTGGCGCAGAACGAATCGCGGTCGCCAGCCGCGGAGCAGGGCAGTCGTGGTTGCTTTCCGCCGCGACGGCCGTCACCGACCCGGAACAGCGATCTGACGCCGTGCAAAGTTTGACGCGGCTTGTTTCCGAAGCGGCATCTGACGGCTTACGCAAGTCAGACGGCTCCGACTCCGCGGACACGGAACGCTCGACCATTGTGCGGCCGCTGTCGCCGAATGGGGAATGGCCGGCTGCCACTGACGCCGCCGTGATTCAGTTCGGCAGGGTTCCGTCGCCAGCAGATTCTCAGGCCGCCGAACTTCTTTGCCGCCAGGTGGCGACGGCCCTGGAGACTCGTCGGCAGTTTGAAAGCCTCAGACCTGCTGCTCAGCTTCGCAATGCAGTGCGATGTCTGTTCGCCCGGCGAATGCTGACGGTCGTGGTTGTGTTTGGCCTGCCCCTGCTCTGGCTGCTGTTTGGGCAGGCAGAGCTGCGAATTGAAGCGTTCGGCAAAGCGACACCGACAGAGCGACAGTATGTCTTTGCTCCCGAAGGTGGAGTCATCACGGAAGTGGCAGTTGCGGATCAGCAGGGTGTGCAGCGGGGCGAGGTGCTGTGCCAAATTCGCAATGACGAACTGCAGATTCTGAAAGAACGTCTGCAGGGAGAACTCAGCGCAGCGCGAACCCGCCTTGCGGCGTTGGAAACCATGCCGCGTTCGTCGGCCATCAGCGTCTCGGAAAGCGGTCTGCCGGTGTCGGCTGAGAAGGAAGAGCTAAAGCAGCGAATTTTGGGACTCGAACGGCAGAAGGCCATTGTTGATGTTCAGCTCGAGACGCTGACCGTTCGCGCGCCGATCACCGGCACTGTTCACCGCGAACGCATCGCCGAACTACTGACCGGCCGGCCGGTGCAGAAGGGTCAACTTCTGCTGGAAATCGCCAACCAGAACGGCCCATGGGAGTTGCGACTGCGGATTCCGGAAGCAGACATCCGCCATGTCGTTGCCGCTCGGCAGGTGTCGGCTGAGCCGCTGGTCGTCTCGTTTGTGCTGGAAACCGCGCCGCAGGACATCCACCGCAGTCACATCAAGTCAGTCGCGGATTCCACGGATGTCGACGAAACAGGCGGACTCTCAACACTCGCGACGGCCGATATTCCAACTTCGACCTTCAGCGACAGGCTTCGTCCGGGATCCGGTGTGGTCGCAAAGATTGAATGCGGCCCGGCCCGCGCCGGGTACGTCTACTTCCGCGGCATCATCGAATTTCTTGAGCGACGGTTGTTGTTATAGCGCGCTAACCACGCCGACTGCGATGGCAGTGACCCGGGCGATGACGGACACCGCACCACAACGACACTGCAATGAACCGTCGCAGCCTTCCACCGTCCTCCGCGTTCCGTCACAATCCATCAACCTTTGTCTTCAGGGAGTCAAAACCAAATGCGATACAGCCTGTTACTGGGATTGTTGTGTTGGACGTTGAGTGCGGCCGTTCACGCCGATGACTGGCCTCAGTGGATGGGACCGGGCCGTGACAACGTCTGGCGGGAGAACGGTATCATCACGGCGTTTCCCCAGGACGGCCCAAAGGTGCTGTGGCGTACTCCCGTGGCAGGAGGCTATTCCGGTCCGGCCGTGTCAGACGGACGAGTCTTCGTTACTGACTACGACACGAGCGACGACGTCAAAGTTGGCAACTTCGAGCGCAAGGAATTCACAGGTATCGAACGAGTCCACTGTCTTGATGAGGCGACCGGCGAAGTGCTGTGGAAGCACGAATACCCGGTCAAGTACACGATTTCCTATCCGTCCGGCCCTCGCTGTACGCCGACCGTTGATGGCGATCGCGTCTATACGCTGGGGGCTGAAGGTCATCTGATCTGTCTGAACATTCCCACGGGGGACGTCATCTGGTCGAAAGACCTAAAGACGGAATACAGTACAAAAGCCGCACTGTGGGGCTACGCGGCACATCCACTGATCGACGGTGACAACCTGCTGACTCTGGCAGGCGGAGAAGGTTCACATATCGTTGCACTCAATAAGCTGACCGGTGACGAAGTTTGGCGCAGCACCACATCACCAGAACAGGGCTATTCACCCCCCACGATCATTGACTTCGCCGGAGTCCGACAACTCATTCTGCTGCGGCCCGATGCGGTCTCGTCGGTGAACCCGGAAACCGGCAGGGAATACTGGTCCGTCCCGTATGAAGCCACGAACGGCTCCATCATCATGTCGCCGGTGCTGTCCGGCGACTACCTGTATGTCGCCGGCTACAGCGGAGTCAGTCTGCTGCTGAAGCTGGATGCGGAAAAACCCGGTGCCGCAGAAGTCTGGCGTGGAAAACAGGACGTGATCTGCCCAGTGAATGTCCAGCCGTTCGTTCACGACGGCATCGTGTACGGTTTCGATCAGAAAGGCGTGCTGCGAGCAGTAGAAATCCCCTCGGGCGACAGGATCTGGGAAACCACCGATGTGATCGGCAAACGCCCGGCGGGTTCCGAAACTGCATTCATCGTTCAGCACGAAGACCACTTCTGGCTGTTCAACGAACTCGGTGACCTGATCATCGCAAAGCTGTCACGGGATGGATATCAGGAAATCGACCGAGCGAACGTGATCGCTCCCAGCAATGTTGCGTTTGGTCGCGACGTGGTGTGGAGCATGCCCGCGTTCGCCAACCGGCACGCCTATGTCCGCAATGACAACGAAATCATCGCTGTGGATCTGGCGAAGTAACCAGCTCCGCCCGTGTTGCTGACGATCGTTTCACGAATTCAGGCCGTGCGGGACCATGCGTCTGCAAGACGCGGCGCTCGCCCGGAACCTGAGGGCTCGTGTGGAATTGCCTGGACGCGCGCAGTCGCCTGAACGTCGGCCGCGGAGCGGCAATACGCATAAAGGAACCACTGATGAGCATGCCGCACAGACCGTATTCTGCCCAGGCCCGAGCTGCTCGCCATCACGCCGGAACGCTCGCTGTCATCACGTTACTGCAAGTCCTGACCGTTTCCGTGACTGCGCAGGACCATTCGACGGTGACTGTGGAATCCTGCTATCTGCGCATTCTCGAACAGGCCCAGGTGCCGGCGCTGAATCGCGGCGTGCTGCAGCAGGTGGCCGGAACGGAAGGCGCCTATGTGGAACCGGGCGACACGCTGGCGACTCTGGATGACGCCGAAGCGCGTATCGCCGTCGAAGTCGCACGGCTGGAACTCGCAGCGGTATTGAAGCGAAGTGAAGATGCCGTCGACATCGAAATCGCGACAGCGGCCGTCGAGGAAGCGCGGCAGTTGCTGCAGCAGGCGCGAATCACCAGTCGCATCGCCCGACAGCAGGCCCAGACCGACACCGCGTTGCGACAGGCAGTAAAGGCGCGAGACCTAGCGCAGGCCAACCTGAATCGCGCCTTCGCCGCTCGCAAAGAATTCGAACCCAGCGTTTCAGACGCCGAACTGGAACGCCTGCAACTGGAGCGAGATTCGAGCGAACTGTCGATTGAAAAGGCGCGGGACGACCTGAAGATCGCCGGCATCCGCACGGACGTCGAAGGTGCCACGGTGCTGCAGCAGGAATCCGCAGTGCGACGTCTGGAATTTCAACTGCTGCAGGCACGGACGGAAGCCACCGTGTCCGACCTGACGGTCAGGATGAAACGCGAGGCACTGGCTCTTGCAGAAGAGCAGCTCCGCCGGCGCCAGGTTGTGTCACCGCTGACGGGCATGATTGTCGAACAGATGCGGTTCGCCGGTGAATGGGTCGAACCCGGTGAAACGGTATTCCGAGTCGTGCGTTTGGATCAGTTGATGGTCGAAGGACACGTCGATGCCGCACAGCTCGACCAGTCTGCTCGCGGACGCCCGGTGGAAGTTTCAACAGTGACTGAAGACGGCACAGTCACGGTGACGGGGCGAGTGACTTTCGTCAGCCCGGAAGTTGACCCGGTCAATCAGCAGGTTCAAGTAAAAGCGCAGATCAAGAACAGCAAGCTTAAGCTGCGTCCGGGGCTGCCCGTGCAGATGAAGATTTTGCCCCAGCGATGACCGCCGTAATGTGATGACCACCGGGAACCGTGCCCCCGCCCCGATGTCCGGGTGATCTGGGCAATTGGCGCGGGCGATGGATTGCAGATCTTCAGACTTATTGCAAATCTCCGCTTCACGAAATTCACAGGATTCTGTACAGTGGCGAAGTGATGGGCGATGGAGCGTTCCATCTTCGATGCCGGACTGGATGTCCTGCGACTGGCGTCCCTATGTCGCAGCAGGCTTCTCCTTAATGCTTGGCCATGAACGCGCGATGACTTCGTCGGTGATGTCGTCCGCCTGTCGCCGGTCTGCCGGGTGCCGGATCGGAAACATGCATGGGCCAGGTGCCTCGACGCACTCGCTCACGGAGGTCTGCGATGAAGCCACAACCAGAACTCGAATCCGTTGGCAAATGCGAACTCAGTTCCCGCCCCCATTCGATTGAGTGGAACGTTCGTCGGGCGCTTCTGTCAGAGTGTGGACTGGACTTCGCCTCTCTGGTCGTTCGCCGAATTCCCAACGGCGTTTGCCTGGAAGGAGTTCTGAATTGTCTTGCAACGGACGATGAACTCGCATCCGCTGCCCGATCGGTGGAGGGTGTAGTCGACGTCCAAAACCATCTGCTGGTCAGCAGCGCGAGCTTCTGAAGCTCGCTGTAGCCTGGCCGTACGGAATTGTGTCGACCACCACGTGGCAGCCCGGCTCCTCACGGAAGTCGGGCTTTTTTTGCGGGCCGCAAAACGCAAACCGCCAGCGGAGGCCAGGGAATTGATTCGCCGTTTGCTGGTGTGCGAGTTCCTTCACGCCGACCCCGCAGCGTTCGCGATTGCGTCGCCTTCCCTGAAAGACGAAGGCCGACTGATGCTGGCGGCGCTGCTTGCTGACGCAGTCCGGGTTTCGGATCTGGACGTTCGCGTTGTTCTGTGCCCCGCCGCCGCGGCTCGCCTGCCGGTCAGCGAATCATGCACGGTGGTGCAGTCAACAGACGGCCGGCCGCTGTATGAATCACTGGCGGAAGCCACACAGGATCGCGACGCCGTCTTGCTGATCGCTCCGGAATCTGACGGCTGCCTGCTGCGACTGTGCCGTGATCTGCGAACGGCGGGTCGTCGCGTGCTGCTGCCATCGACAGACACCGTTCGCGTTTGCGGCGACAAGCTGGCCTGTTTCAATGTTCTGGCGGCGGCCGGGCTACCGGTGGTCGAAACATTCGATCCGGACGACGACTCTGTGAATGTGCTGCCTGAGTCGTTCGTGGTGAAACCGCGTTTCGGCTGCGGTTGCGAGAACGTTCGCCGGGCTGGGCACGAAGAAATTGCCAGGATGCCACATACCGGCTCGGGTTCGTTGGCCAGATTTGTCGTGCAGCCGTTCCGTGAGGGCGACTGGCTGTCCATCGGTCTCATCGGTCAGGGCGAAGGCCATGAACCGTTGATCCTGCCGCTGGCGGACCAGCATATTTCCTGGAGGAAGACCGGCCCGGTTTATTCCGGCGGACGAATTCCCGCGGTTGTGCCGCCGGCTGTTCACGATATGGCTCGAAGCCTGGCGCGGGGCGTTCATAATGTGCTGCCCGTCACCGATGGCTACGTCGGCATCGACCTGCTCTTCGATCGGGATGCCGACATGCTGAGCATCATGGAAGTCAACCCGCGGCCGTGTACAAGTTACGTCGGCTATCGCCGGTTAACCGCAGACAACCTGATGCGTCATATCCTGTGCTGCGCGGATCGTGACGCGATTCAATGGCGTTCTGCGCCCGTCGAGTTTTCCGTTGAGCCGCCGGCACGCGACGTCTAGATCTGGAAAAGAAGAGTCAGCCCCTCTCCGCAACGCCGTTAAGAGTTTTTCCCCCGGAAAACACGCTCGTTTAACCCGTGGCC
>CAZHET010000150.1:0-12748 GCA_964531585.1 uncultured Planctomycetaceae bacterium
TGCGTTCCCGCCGAAGGAGGCTCCGGCACCGAAGCTGGAGCCCGGGCATCGCGGGAATTTCGTCAGCTTCTTCCGCGACGTGAAGGTACGGCCCAAGGATGTGGAGACAGCGCTCAAGTCCTGTCCTGTACCTGCGGAACGACGTGAGTATTATCACGAATTGTTCGACAACGACGAATTCTTCGTCGACGGGTGGTACTTGACGATTATAGACGTCAGCACCGAAGCCGACGTCGTGCGGGTAACGATCTATTCGACGCCGTCGGTGATTTCCCGATCGATGGGAGTAATGTCGCTGATGGCCGCGTTCGAGGAAACGTACGAACTCAAAGATGGAAAGCTTACGCTCGTAAAGACCGCTGCGGTCGGCCCTGCGCCGATTCGCGGGTTCATGAGTTGACGGCAAATCCGACTGCGTTCCAGGGCTCCTGCCCTGGAACGCACTGGCTTGAAGGCCCTGCCTTCCGGATGCGTCAGTGCCTGAAACGCGTGCTGAGCCCGACCGTGATGGCGGACTAACGTCGCGCCGCTCGCCGTCTGGGTTCCCGACAACCGACTCTTGGGGTTTTCGCCTTCCCGAGGGCAGGACTGTGCGCGGGAATGACGGGGCTTGGTGTGGCGCTGGATTCCCGCCTGCGCGGGAATGACGGGGTGGGCGGCTCGGTTCGCCGTGGACTTGGCGATGCATTTCGGCGACGATGGTTCGGTCGAGTCGTACACAAACCGGGAACCCGCCTCATGCATCACTCCCGCCACGCATTTTCCAACTACCATCCGTTGACAAACGAAGGGCTGACGCTGCGCAGCCGTCGCAACATGCTGAAGGCGGGGCTTGCCGGGATCGCCGGGCTGAGTCTTCCCGCATTACTGAAGACTCGGGCGGTGGCGAGCGAATCCGGTCGGCCGATGAGTCACAGGAGCGTCATTCTGCTGTGGATGACCGGCGGGCCCAGTCAGATCGACACGTGGGATCCCAAGCCCGACCGGCCGTACATGAATCGCGGGCCGTTCTCGCCGATATCCACGGCGCTGCCGGGGACGATCATCTGCGAACATCTGCCGAAGCAGGCGGCGATGCTGGACAAGTTCACGCTGATTCGTTCGGTCGATCCGGCTCAGAGCAACCACGAGCCCAATCAGGTGATGCAGACCGGCAATCGCGAGGCTGCTCCGCGAGTGAATCCGAAAGGTGATCGGCATCCGGCGATTGCTTCCATCATTGCAAAGCATCACGGAGCCAATCATCCCGCGATGCCTCCGTACGTGGCGTTCATGCGCAGCCGGTCGCACATCGCCTGGGGAGGCTGGCTCGGGAAGCAATACGACCCGTTCATCGGCAACAAAGCCGCTGTCCTGCCGGAATACGATCTGCTGGGAAAGCCACTGAACCGAAACACCGGAGCTGACCTGTTCCGTCTTCCCGGTCACCTGAGCATCGACCGGTTGTCGAACCGCCGTGCTTTGATGACGGATCTCGATCGCATTCGCAGCGGGCTGGATCAGACTGGTTCGATGGAAGCGATGGACGTGTACAGTCAGCAGGCGTTCGACATGGTTCTGGGCCGGCGTGCTCAGCAGGCCTTCGACATTTCACGGGAACCGGTGAAGGCGCGAGAACGTTACGGCGATCACTTGTGGAGTCAGCAGGCCCTGCTGGCTCGACGGCTGGTGGAAGCGGGAGTCAGCTTTGTGACGCTCGATCTGAGTTACCACACGGCGTCCGGAACCTGGGACAATCATGGCATTCCCGGCGGAGTCTACGGCGGAATTTCGAAAGGACTGAAACCGCTGCTGCCGCTGTTCGATCATCTGATCACGACTCTGGTCAGTGATCTTGATGAACGAGGATTGCTGGACGAATGCCTGGTCATTGCCATGGGAGAATTCGGCCGGACTCCGAACATGGGGACACAGGACAGTGAAGATGGTCGCAACCACTGGCCGAACGTGATGTCGATGTGCCTTGCCGGCGGCGGCCTGCACCACGGTCAGGTCATCGGAGCCAGTTCGCACGACGGAGGCACCATCAAGGAACGTCCGGTGACTCCGGCAGATCTGGCGGCCACGATTTATCGGCACATGGACGTACCTCTCGACGGCACGTATCTCGATGATCGCGGCCGGCCTCGGTACTTCGTCGAGGAGAACGGTCAGCCGCTGAGCGAGCTGTTCTGATAGCAGCGTGTCATTGCGTGTCGTCTCCGCGAGATTGAACGACAAACGGCGCGTGCGTTACATCTCCATACCCCACACACGAAGCTCCGAAGACCATTCCGACCAGCGCAGAGCGGTCACCACGATCATCACGACGAAGGCCGTGGCGGCAGCTTTCAGTGTCACGCTGCGTTGTTGAGCACCCGTTTCCGCCGCTGCGAGTTTCGGCAGCGCCACGGCCAGCAGAACCCCGATCGAAATCACCACAAGAGCTGCTCCCAGCCAGTCGCGGCGGATTGCGGCCACGATCATCATCCACGCGGTGGAACCGATCACCGTTCCCACAAGATTCCACTTTGCGGCTCGTGGCGAAATCGGCGGTGCCTCGAACGACTGCAGAGCGCGGCGCACTTCTTCGGTGCCGTGTTGAAGTTTGATTTGCCGGATGCGGCGGTTGCCGAGCAGGATCGTCAGAGTCAGAGTGACCGCGTAGCTGCCCCAGATGAGACCCTGCACCCATGCTGTGGCATACAACTCGCGATGTCGGAAGATCAGCCAACGCTGCACGCTGAACAGCGCCAGTACCAAAAGTGAAACGATGGCAATGAAACGCCACATGAAGCTGCGTTCTGTGGCGGACGACGCCTGATCCAGCGAGCGTTTCGAACCGTAGACTCCGCCCGCGATGCCGATTAGTGAGCCTCCCACCGCGCCGACGATCGCCAGCAGCGGCTTGAATGCGGTGGATGCGAAGATTCCCGTCGCGGCTTTTGGAGCCATACCCGCGGACGGCAATGCCAGCATGACGGCCCCGACGAAGTCTTTGGATGTGTTGCGTTTCTTCAAAGTGCCCTCCACAAAATCGGCGACTTTTTCTTCCAGCAACTTTTGTCCACGCGACAGACGCTGCCGGACGGCGTCTTCAGAAATGTTTAGTGCCGCCGCGACTTCGGCCGTTGTGGAATCTTCACGGTAGAACAGAATCATCGGTTCGCGGTACGTCTCGGGAATCTTCTCCAGCACCGACCACAGCATGTCGGCTTCTTCGCGAGCGGTTGCCTGCTGTTCGGGAGTCGACGTCGCAGAAACGGCTTCGCTTGCGTCGGCGGAGACCCACGGTTCCCGCGAATCGCGCCGGCGCTGGTTGAGTACCAGGTTGCGAGCGATCCCGCACAGCCACGCGGCGATGCGAGCCGGGTCGTCCAGGTCGAATTTTCGTTCCCACGCGGTGACGAATGTCTGCTGAGCGATATCTTCGCTGCGATCCAGGTCACCGAGGCGGCAGTAGGCGACCCCACGACAGCGTTGCGGTGTCGCATCACCAGATCCGCAAACGCCGATCGGTCGCCGTTGCGGGATGCCAGGACAAGCGTTTCGTCGGGCGGTGGGCTCATGGGTTTGATTCCGGTCAGTTTCGAACATCGCGTTCAGGCGTCGTTCCGCAGGTAAGTGTCTGGAAAGCGAACTGTGTGACAGGATTATTCCCCGAAATTCCGGAAGAAGATTTCTGCGGTGGTCAGCAGTTGCTCCTTTCCACCGCGTGCGAATTCGCGGTCCTGTTGCGTGGGAGGCAGGAATTCGACATAACGTCAGGTCTGTCCGGAGAAAAATCCGCCTCCCGACCCACCTACAGCGACCCAGCCGGAGCATTCTGTGAAACGCCTGATCCCGATTGCCGCGATTCTGATACTGAGTGTATTCGATGTACGTGCCGCGCGAGCTGACGAGCCGGTGCCGTCTGAATGGACGTACTCCGGGGAACTGTTGCGGCCGTTCTGGCAAGGCGACACGATCGAAGGCGAACCCGTGCTGTTCATCAAGGACTCCGATGGCGGTAACGCGAGCGCGTCGCTGCTGTTTCCTGTGACGAATGTGCTTAGCGTGCGCTCGTCTTCCGGTGACGTCATGTTTGAGGAAGGCCGCGACTACACGTGGACACCGGGTTCGCGAGAAATCACGCTGCCGGCGGGTTCCAGAATCCCGTCGCGCACGCTGGCAGAACTTCGGCGGCCCGCTGGCACTCAGAAATACGCGCTGACTCACCGTGACGGCGACGGAGAAATCCTGTTCGGTGCGACGCTGGAATATCACAACATGCAGACATGCATCACGTACGCTCACGCAGCGGAAGAGTGGCCGTCGGCGGTGCCGCACTTCGATGCCGCAGCGCTGCCGCGGACGCTGCGAAAACTTCGCAACCGGCAACCGGTGTCCATCGTGATGCTTGGCGACAGCATTTCCGTTGGAGGTAATGCGTCGGGCTGGGCTGGTGCCGCGCCGTTTCAGCCGGCTTATCCGGAACTCGTGCGGCAGCACCTGCAGGCTGTTTACCACACGAACGTCAGGCTCACGAACCTGTCCGTCGGCGGCATGGCGACGCCGTGGATGCTGACGATGATCGAGAAGGTTGTGGAACCGAAGCCGGATCTGGTCATCATCGCCTTCGGCATGAATGATTCGTCCGGACGATCAGCGGCCGAATACAAGGCGAACACTCAGTTGGCGATCGAGCAGATTCGCGAACAGCTTTCGGACACCGAGTTCATTCTGGTGGCGTCGATGCGTGGCAACCCGGACTGGACGCTGCTGAAACAGGAGTTGTTTCCGCAATACCGCGACGCACTGGCCGAACTGTGCGAACCGGGAATCGCGCTCGCCGATCTCACGGCGATCTGGACCGAATTCCTGAAACGCAAGCCCGATCGCGACTTCACCGGCAATGGGGTCAACCATCCAAACGACTTCGGTCATCGCGTGTACGCGCAGGCGGTGTCGTCGCTGCTGATTCCTCCGAATGACTTTGAGCCACTGGAACTGCAGGTGTGGAACGGTCGCGCGCCGATCGGCGACGGCGAATTCGAAGACGCGGATGTTCGGATCACGGTGCATCGGCCGAACAAGCCGAATGGCACGGCAGTCGTGATCTGCCCCGGCGGCGGATACGGTGTGCTGGTGGCGGGGGCTGAAGGGCACGGCATTGCTGCATGGCTGAACGAACACGGGATCACCGGAGTGGTGCTGGAGTATCGCCTTCCCGCCGGTCGGCCATTCGTGCCGCTGCTGGACGCTCAGCAAGCCATCCGCACGGTGCGAGCAAACGCGGCTGACTGGAACCTGGACCCGTCGCGAATCGGCATCATGGGGTTTTCGGCAGGTGGCCATCTGGCCGCCACGTCGGCGACTCACTTCGACAACGGCGATCCGAATGCGGCAGACAACGTTGGCCGACAAAGCAGCCGGCCGGACTTTGCGATTCTCGTCTATCCGGTCATCACGATGGACGAGACGACTCACGCGGGCTGCCGGAAGAATCTGCTGGGAACCGAACCACAGGCTGATCTCGTAGAGCTGTTTTCGAATGAGAAGCAGGTGACTGCGAAGTCAGCTCCTTCGTTTCTTGCTCACGCTGTCGACGACGCGGCGGTATCGATCGACAACAGCCGATCGTTCCACGCCGCGCTGCAGAAGGCGAACGTGGCAACGGAGTCTCTGGAACTGCCGTCCGGCGGACACGGTCTGAATGGTTATCAGGGGTCGATGTGGGACGCCTGGCAGTTGCGGTCGCTGGAGTGGCTGAACACGCTGCAGGGAAACTGAACGCTTAACAGCGAGTGTTGTCGTGCGTGGTCAGGGTGTTCGCGGCCGCCGGCAACGCTCGCCACATGGCGGATGCTGCCAGCATCGGCAAATCGGTTCTGGCCGGTTGCCCGGCCGGACAGCTCCAGGTTGGATGGTTTAACCGATCATCCGCAGGATTCCGTCGAAGTGAGCGGCACGGCGCTGGCCGCCGGTAATGACAGCCGAAACCGGCGGCTGGTGCCGTGCCGCTCACAAAACTTGTCGGTTCCGGCATGTTTGCGAAGCCCGCACCGCAGCGGGCACCGGCAAGTCCGATGATCAGGCCCCCGGGAAATACGGGGACAATGGCGCTCACTCTGCCGGAGGACCAGTTGGATCGCAACACGCAGGACACAACCGTAATTCTGCGGACACGGGAATTGGGCTGGGACACAGGCGCGGGGCAGTCCGGGCAAATCGGAAATAAAACAGATCTCTGGACGAAGGAACTTCAGGAGGTGCAAGTGCGAGTTCATGACCTTGAGGCCACCGCACCAACCGATGAACCATGATCGGTTCAGTGGCGAACGGTGTTCCATGGCGCAATTTGGCCAGGATAAATGATCCGAACTTCCGTTCGTCCCGTTGTGTCGATGCCCTGCCATCATCGTTGAATGATCAACACGGCGGCACCGTGCCGCATTCAAGACGAAGCGTTGAAAGGAACGACTTATGTATCTTATGAAGTACCTGCTGTGCGGAGTCTGTCTTTCCGGCGTCGGTATTTATTCGCAGTTCGTGTCACCGAAAGAATCCACCGATCTGCTGACGCCGGTCGAACCGTCTACTCGCAATCTTCTGGCACTGGACGACGAAGCACTGCAACGCCTGGCCGGGCCGCGGAAGCCTCAGCGCATCGAAGCCCATCAGTCGATGGCTCTGTCGGTTCCGTCCGGTGCAGCGGACACTGCGGAAGTTGAAGCAGCGAAGATCGAGGATATCCTGCGCAGCGCGAGCGGCGTGAAGATTTCTGACGCTGATGTGTTGCGCCCCCGGCGAGTGACCTGGACGATTTCAGAAGTGCGGTACGAAAAAATCCCGCCCGAAGAACTGGCCGCCGCAAAGAAGTTGTCGGATTCCATCGAGGCGCTGAGGCGTGCGGATAATGAAACAACACGTGCTCAGGCCACGGAGGCCATTGAAGCGCTGCTTACGGATCAGTTCGAACGCGACATTCAGCAGCGCGAAAAAGAACTGAGCGACATCGAAGCACGCGTGAAAAATCTGCGTGCTCAGCTCGATGCCCGCAAGGCGGCGCGTCACAGGATTATCGGGCTGAGGCTGCAGACCGTTATCAACGATGCCGATGGCCTTGGGTTCCCTGTGGGGCATCGCCCGTTAATCGAACAGTTTCACAGCGGGACGCCGGTGATTGAACTCTACCAGACGCAGTGATAGAGCTACTCAACCACCATCACTCCGTTCATCACCATCCAGTGCCCCGGAAACGTGCAGAGAAACGGATAACGTTCCGGATCGGCCGGAGCGTTGAAATAGATCGTCTGCTTGTCGCCCGGTGAAACGATGTCGGTGTGGACAATGACTGCGTCTGATTCCGGCACGTAGTGGCGAGCGTACGCGTCCGGGCTGGCGATCAGTTGATTGCCGAGTTCTCCGACTTGCCGCAGCATCCCCGGCCGCACCAGCACCCAGTTGTGCGGCACAACGTCCGGATTGGAAAGCGTGAAAGCCACCGGTTCGCCCGCCTTCACGGTGAATTCCCGAGTTGCGTACGTCAGGTTCTTTCCCGTTTCAATTTCGATGTCCCGTGCTCCCGCGATTTCACGCCGCCACGGATTCGGAACCCGTACGGCATTCAACGCCATGTCCGTCAGCAATGGATGAGCGGCGATGGTCTTTTGCTGCGGCTGGTAGCCAGGAAAGTCTTCGAAAGGTTCATCGAGTTTGTGAACGGTGACGAACAGGTCGTGACCGGTTCCCGTCGGATTGCAGGAGACGTCATCTGTGCTGTTTACGTGCAGTCGCAGATGCAGTTGGCTGACCGGTTGCAGTTCCGGAATCTCCAGAAACAGCGAACGGGCGTCCGACAGCACATGCGACGAGGCAATCCGCAGCGGATCGTGTCCGGCGATTCCCGGATGCGTCGTCGAGTACTCAAGGGAACCGTAGGCTCCGCTGTAACGGTAGTTCCAGCACTGAGCGAACTGCCGGCTGACGTCCGCGGCGACCGACGCGTCAACCGGTTCGGCAAACGTCACGCGAACTCCGTTTTCGTGAACATGAAAGCCGGTCGGCACCTGAACCGGGCCTCCGGTGTAACGAATCCGGTGAAAGCAGCCATCGTCCGGAGTGTACGATCCCCAGCCCGCCATGCCGGACACGTAAAGCTGTCCGTCTTTCGGATTGAATCGCCCGCGGTGAACTCCGGAATCGAAGTCACCGGTCATCGGCACGACAGCGCCCTGCATCTGACCGTCAACCTGATCAATGAGCACGACAAACCACGTCCCCGCGCCGAAGGAAAAGTGCAGCAGTTGTCCATTCAGCGGTCCGAAGCGATCGCTGTCAACGAAAGTCTGGCCACCGCTGGAATTGTCCATGCCGCGGGGAAGGTAAACCAACGGCACCTCGGGCGGTTGATTGTTGATCGGACCACGATAGCCAAAGTGCGGCGGTTCCGTCGCTGAACGTGCCGGGACTTCAGTTTCCGGGCGCACTGCATTGATTGCTGACGCCGGTGTCCATTCTCCTTCCGATACGGGAACGGTCAGCGTTCCATCCGGCAGAATTCCCAGGCCATCGGGATTGCGGAACCCGGTGGCGATGACATCCGCCGTTCTTCCGTCGGACGAAATTCTTATCAGACCCTGATTGCCCGAGGCCGTGTAAAAGTTGCCCTGCTGATCACGCTGCAGACCACAGATGAAATCGTGTCCGGCCGGTGACGTTTCGAACGCGTTGCTGAAGCATTCGTAGAAATCCGCTTCGCCGTCGTGATTCAGGTCGGTCAGGCGAGTCAACTGGTCGCGGCACTGCACGAAGATTTCACCATCGGCGACGACCAGTCCCAGTGCGTGATGCAGTCCCGACGCAAATCGCTTCCACCTGGCGACGCCCGGTTTGCCAGCCGGAGAATCCAGCTCGCTGATTCGCCAGACGTCGCCCTGAATTGTGCAGAGCAGCGCACTTCCGTCGGGCAGAAAATCATGGTCACCACAGAAGACAGGAGCCTTCCACGGGTTTTCAAACGGCAATTCGATCGTGTCGACGGCGTAGGGACGACCGTCCCCGGGAACGATCTTCGTTTCAAGGACCAGCGGCCAAAGTTCCGGCCCGCCTGCAGTCAGCTGACGCATTGGATGCTGCCCGGCAGGTGCGACGTGACGAACGAACCGGCCCTCGTCCACCCACGGCGAGTCCAGGTACTCGACATCGCCGATGCGGTACGAAAACACGATGCGATTGCCGTGGCGATAGAACCCGTTGTAACGAAACGGCTGGCCCGGCAATTCTTGTTCAGGGACCGCCTGGGAGGCGCCGTCCATTCGCAGACCGCCCATGAACCCGTGCCGCACGGAATCGAATGTCACAAATCCACCCGACCACACCGCGTCGTAGGTCAGTGTGTCGGGATTAAAGCACGCTGACAGTTCGCCGTTATCGCCAAGCTGCAGACAGACTCCACGAGCCACCGTGATGCCGTCACCGTGAAAGATTCCCGACTGGACACTGCCGAGCTTTGTGTCGTTCCAGCGACCATCAGCCCACACAGCCTCATTCTGGTTACCCCAGTGCCCCTGCTGGCCACCGTCCATGCCCGGAAATCCGGCAAGCAGCATGGGAACATGATGCTGAGCACGGAAGTATTCTGCCTGCTTCGTATAGAAATCGTACACCCTGTCGCGATTCACGGGGTGCGACGAATTCCACCACCGCTGCGGATCAACGGGTGCCGCGGTCCATGCGAAATCCGCCGGTCCGTGCATCTGGCTGTGAGCGATCGCGTGCTGCAATTCGTCAGAAAGTGATTCGCTGTTGCGGCCAAGGTCGTTCAGGAACCGGATCAGATCAAGCTGCTGCTGGTGACTCATTGCTGCCGTCAATCCCGCCGGCATGACTGTCGTGCCAGGCACTTCTTCTTCAATTTCAGCGCGAACGATCTTCGTGAGCGTGCCCAGAGCCGGGTCGCGCAGAGTCAGCGAGCTGTCGTCCGACGCGTGCTTGTATCCCGTCACAACTTTGCCATTGACGGTCACGACCTGCCACATCACGAATTCCGGTTTGACGTCGCGCTTCGGCCACAGCACCGATTCCACGATGTGTTCCGGCTTGCGATCCTTCGCAATCGCAGTCAGGTCCGGCCCGACCGTCCCGCCGTGAGTTCCTACTTTGTGGCACGACAGACACGCCAGCTTCGCGTCAGCAAAAACGCTCGCACCGCGCACCGCGTCACCGTGCTCCTGCGATTCGGCAGCAAGCGCGGCGACCAGCTCCGCATCGTACGGTGCTTCAACAACGACTGGCGCGTGCTGATGTGCGGCGGAAACTTTCTTCTCGCCGGGATCGGCCGGCTTCGCGCCGCCGCTGCCAGGCTGTTCGAGTTCCAGGCGAACCTGCTCCAGCCCGTCACGGTTTTCTTTCAGCGATTCGAACGCGTCGAGCTGTTCGCGGTGGTCCAGAATTCCGATTGGACCGTCGTAGCCGCTGGAGACAACGGTGCGGATCATCTCCCGTTCATGAGCCCCCTTACCGATGCCCAGAATCTTCGGCTGCTCGTTCGGATTCATGCCGTTCAGATTCAGGCAGTGCAGAAACGGCTTCATCATGGCAAACGATTCGGCCCAGTTGTCGATGTGACCGTGACCGTGATGAAAGTTGTAAACAATACCGACATGGTTGTGGCCGAGTTCCCGCAGCCGACGGCAGACGGCTGCCAGATTCTTCGGTTCGCCGCTCCAGCCGCCGTGGTTGTACAACCCGAGTTTGCAGCCCATTGCTTTTGTGCGTTCGGCCACAGAAAGCAACTGCTGAGCCGCCGCTGCGACCTTCTCTGCGTCTGTTTCTGCGTCCGGTTCGGAGAACATCAGCCAGATCTGAGGATGCAGGTCGTACTTTTCAAACAGGCGAAACGCATCGTCGTGAACTCCCCAGAACGCGAAGTAGTCAATGCCTTGTTTCCGGTACTCCAGAATTTCCTGTTCAAACGTCGGTACATGTTCGTCGCGCCAGTCGTATGCGCACTTCGTAATTCCAAGCTGCTTCAACATCACTGCCCGCTCCGCCGGTCCGCGCTTCAGAGCGTCAAACGGAACGATGCACCACGCAACAAGATTTTCGCGCCGCAGCACGTCGGCGCTTGTCGCAGCCGACGGCTCATCCGCGCGAGCCGCGAGTGGTGCAGCCAGGATCAGCGAAACGATGGGAATGAGACGATACTTCACGAGTTTCTGCATATGCATGAGGTTGTCCGTTGCGTGAACGACAGCGGCGATTCTTCCGAGGGCACAATATCACCGTTGAGATTCTTAGAAAACGCACCCGGTGACACCCCGGCACAGAATCGGGCCGTTCGAACGAACATGAAGCAGGTTCGGGGGAGCGGCGAGGTTTCGCCTTGCGTGACGCATCAGGCCCTGTCGCGCGGCACGGCCCAGTGGCCCTCGCGATAGATCCGGCTGACAAGGCGATCGGACTCATCGTCGTGCAGAATGCGTTCACGCTCGGGGTCGAAGCTCAGCACACGGCCGGTTCTGGCGGCGATGTTTGCCAGATGCACGATGGTCGCAGACAGGTGGCCCGCCATGACATCGGCGTTCAGAGCGGTTCCGTTGCGAATCGCGTCAAAGAAATTGTTGTGATGGGCCACCAGATCGGCGGACCCGCTGCGTTCTGCGATCAGTTGATTCTTCGGGCCGTACAGTCGCCAGCCAACCGTGTGGCCACAGATCAGTACGCCTTTGGTGCCGTACCAGGCAGCTCCGTTTTCATAGCCGTCCTGAACATAGGGACTCCAGATGCGCTGCTCGAAAATGAACTGCCGTTTCCGGCTGTCGGCATCCTCAGAGTATTCAAACACTGCGTACTGAGTATCCGGGAACTGCTGATCATCGTCGAAGAAATACTTACCGCCGAAACAGGCCGCGCGATCAGGATGACTCGTCACGTGCAGGCCCCAGAGAGCAACGTCAATGTCGTGAACACCATCATTGCCGATGTCCCCGCACCCGAAATCGTGCCACCAGCGCCAGACACTGTGAAGCAGGTTGCTGCGATACGGAACAAGTGGAGCCGGACCGGTCCAGGCATTGAAGTCCAGTTCTTCCGGCGGTTCAGAAGGCTGAGTATGGCCGATGGACCGTCTCTGCTGGCTGTTCCATGCTTTGGCAACAAGGACCTCGCCGATTTCGCCTTCGTGGACGCGCTGCACTGCTTCCCGCACACAGTCGGTGCTGCGACTTTGCGTACCCACCTGCAGCAGTCGGCCGGATCGGGCAACGGCGTCGGCCATCAGACGGCCTTCACGAATGTTGTGGCAGCAGGGTTTTTCCACATAAACATGTTTGCCGGCATCAAGCGCCAGAATGGACGCCGGAGCATGCCAGTGGTCGGGAGTGGCAATGAATACGGCATCGACTCGCGAATCGTCCAGCACGTGCCTCAGATCGCTCGTCGCACGTGGCCGGCTTCCGCTGGCTTTCTCAACGTGATCCGCCGCGGCTTGCAGGCGCGTCTGGTCGACGTCACAGACCCACGAGATTTCGACGTCTTTGCGCTCGGCCAGATTACGGACATGCGACATCCCCATTCCGCCCGGACCGATGATGCCCACGACAACACGATCTGCCTGCTTTGCGGAAACAAGAGCCGGTGCAGCCATCGATGCGATAACGCCGGCTCCGACCTGGCTCAGGAAAGTTCGACGCGGTGAAGTCATGACAGCAATCTCCGGAGGAGCCAGGGAACGTCGCGGATCTCTGACTTTGTGGAACCGCGACCGGACTGAATGACAAGTAGT
>CAZHET010000151.1:0-12704 GCA_964531585.1 uncultured Planctomycetaceae bacterium
CGAACAGCCAGTCGCGGAACTGGAGTTCGATGCGGCCGGCGGTGTCGCTGACTTCAGCGTGGCTAAGCGGGTGATCGCCAAGGCCCGCGGCTGCATTCGTGATGCAACTGACTCCCAGGACGGCCATCCCGAGCTGCGCCGCACACAGGGCCTCCGGCACCGTGCTCATGCCGACCGCGTCCGCTCCAAGAATTCGCAGCATGCGGACTTCCGCCGGTGTCTCGTAGTGCGGACCAGGCATCCATGCATAGACGCCTCGATGGATGTGCAACGATGTTGGCTGTTCGGCCGCACGCTGCAGCAGCGCTTCGTTCCAGATGCGGCAACCCTGGCGCGACGGGGCCACGGTGTGCCGGCACTGCAAACTGTTCAGATTCAGCGGGTTCAAATGGCCGTCAATCAGCATTAGGCTGCCCGGCAGACATGACGAATGGATGCCGCCGGCCGCGTTGGTGATCACGATCCGGCGGACTCCCAGGCGGTGCAGCACGCGAACGGCGAACGTCAGATCCTGCGACTGGCGGCCTTCATAGTGATGCACGCGTCCCTGCAGCAGCAGAACACCGTCCAGCGTGCCGGCACCGGCGACGATTCTTCCGGCGTGGCCGTTCACTGCCGGCACGGGCATTCCGGGGACATCCTCATAGCGGACCGCCCTGCCGCCAGCCGCCAATGCCGCGTCACCAGCGGAGCCAAGGCCGGAACCGAGAATCGCGGCCGAGTGGAACCCGTTGCGGCCACGTCCGGCGGTGAATGTCCGGCGCAGAAATTCCGCCGCCAGCGATTCTGAGCACGCGGGCGAATCTGCGCGCGCGGGCGCTGCGGGCGGAGACACTTCGGGAAGCCTCATGCCCACGGAGCGGACGGAACTTTCCATCCGGCCTTTTCAAACAGCGGGACGTATTCCGACGGCAGCCACAGGCGATCTTCCGTGTTCGGCACCGTCGGATAGTCGTGCGGATGAATCATCCGGTCGGAATCCGAACGCAGGTCAATCACGTAGCGGCCGGGCAGTTCACGACGGCTGAGCCATCTGAGTTCGAACGGCTCCAGCAGCAGTGGATTCGTGGCGTCGAAGATTCCCAGATGGCGCTGACGAGCCAGCCGGATAGCGTTTCGCGCGGTCATGAGTTCACGGTCGGTACGGGCCAGTTCGGCCGCCTGGCCGGGCGGGATGACGGCTGCGGTTACGGAATCCGGACGTTCCCAAGGATTGATGTTCGGCCAGATGAAGTAGGGAAACGCGCGGCCTCGTTCCAGCAGACGCAGATTGTACGATGGCGGTCGCCTGGTCGGGATGTTTGCGTTGGGCTGATTACGATTGACGATGCACAACAGTCGTCCGTAGCCATCCATCACCTCAAACCCAAAGTTCAGATAGTAGCCGAATGTGTCGACGGTCTGTCCCATGATTTCCATGTCCTGCGAAATCAGTTCCCGAAGTGTCTCCGTCGCGGCGGCAGCGTGTTCGTGATGAATCGTGCCGGCATTGTCAGGAGTTTTCGACGCGATCCAGCTTCGCAGACGGGCGGGGACCGGCTGTGTGAACGGCCCCCAGCGATCGTCAAACGGTGCCGTCAGAAACTCGTTCCAGCGATCGTCGGCGAGATCCAAAAATCGCGCGTCGGGTGCCGGGAACATGAAGCTGACTTCGGGAGTGTCAATTCCCAGCAACCGGACACCCAGATTCCCGTCGGGGCGAACGAACAGAGTGTCTCCGTCGTGAACCTGTCGAACGACGCTGCCGGGACCGTCTTCGAAGATTCCAGGCACGGCGAATCCCGTGGTGCGGTTGTTTTCAGAATCAGATCGAATGGCGTTTGGCATGAATGTCGTCTGTGGCGGAGAGATAAGTCAGGGAGTGGTACAGGGCGTCGCCTGGTGCTCGGTCAGAGCTGAGAAGCTGTCCAGGAACTATACCGTACGATGGCCTTGCAAGGCCGTCGGGATTAAGCGACGGCCCTGGAAGGTCATCGTACGAGAACACGGATTCGAAACTGGACAGGTGCTAACAACAGGGGTTTGTCATTCCCGCGGAGGCGGGAATCCAGACCGTCGAAAACTGGATTCCCGCCTGCGCGGGGATGACGGTCAAGCCCAAAACTCGGATCTGACATCGCACTACGGCTGCTGGACGTAGAGCTTCACGTTGTGAGTTGCGCGGCCGCCGGCGACGATGTCGAGCAGGCCGTCGCCTGTCAGGTCTTCCACGATCAGGTCCTCGGTTGCCATGTCACCGGAATCGATCACGTGCTTTTCCCATTTCGTGCCGTCGTCGCTGGTGGAGTTGTAGATGATGACGCCGAACGTGCCGGGAGTGTCGCTGTGGCCAAAGACGATCTCGTCGCGACCGTCGCCGTCGACATCGGCTGTCCACAGCGCGTGGCCTCGCTGAAAACTGCTGTCGATCACATGCCTCGTCAATGCTCCCACATGACCGACGGGCGCGGGATAGACGGAGACGCTGTGTCCGTGCATGGGTTCGACGGACACCACAAACCGCAACTCGTCGCTCAGGCGGCCGAGTTTCACTTCGCCGGCTCCTCGCTGATCCGGGCCGGGTTCCGTTCCTTTTCCCAGTTCGGTCGCACTGAAGCCGGTGTCGGTTTTCTGAATGAGGTAGATGCCTTCCTGGCTGGCGGTCAGCGTGTCAACGGCCCCGTCTCCGTCAAAGTCAACGTGCCAGTGGTTGTGCATGCGGTTCATACCGGCATCCATCACCGTCGACGGCCACCGGTCATTGACCGGGTCTGCGGGAATGGAAAACGCCGTCAGCCGGACTCCTTCGCCGGTGGTGGCGTTCAGCGGGGAAATCACCAGTTGAGGCGAGCCGGTTCCCAGAACATCCGCCCATCTCATGCGGTGCAGCCACGGTTCTTCACCGATCGCATGCACCTTCCACTTGTCGTCCGGCGATTCACCTCGTTCCAGCCAGTGAATGGTGCCGGTTTTCGTCCAGCCGGCTCCCAGTGCAAAGTCGATCTGACCGTCGCCGTTGATGTCGTGAGCGGCAATGCAGACGTTGTCGCGCGGAGTCTGGTCTTCGATGATGACGTGAGCTTCCCAGGACGGGTTTTGGTACCACAGCACGCGATTTTCGCTGACGGCCACAATGTCGCGTTTTCCGTCGCCGTCAACGTCCGCCAAAGTCACGGCGTAGCAGACGTCGCCGATGTGCGCGTCGATCGTTGTGGCGCGGAACGTTGGAAACGCGTCGTCGGCTGACGTGCAGTCTGTCAGGGCGGGCGCGATCAGCATGAGGGTTGCGGCGGTGCGGATGAGCTTCTGCATGAGGTGGCTCCGGAAGTCAGTGGTGTGGAGGGACTCGCACATGACGAGCATCATCCGCGGTCAACGCCGCAGTGCAAGCGATGCGGCATCCTTCGTCCCGTCCGCGTTTTTGAGTATCCTGCGGACGTTGACTGCTGCGTTTTGAAGTCATTTGCCGAAGGGGCTGAATTCCAATGCGTCGACTCGCGGTTTACCGAAGCGTCTTTCCGGCACTGGTCGTTGCGGCCGGTGCGATTCTGTCCGCTGCGTTGCTGCCCGGCTGCGGCGAGAGCGATTCGCCATCGAGCACGGAGCAGTCAGCAGGTTCCGGCACGTCGGAAGCCGCGGCGACCGTGGGCGAAGAATCCGGCAGCGGAGAAGCATCCGCGGCCGTCGGCGGTGAAGCACCGCGCGGAACGATCGGCTATTCGGCACTGTCGCTGACGAATCCGTTCTTCAAGGTTATCGCCGACACGATGACGGAGGCGGCAGCGGCTCACGGATACGAAGTGCTTGTGGTGTCAGCCGATCAGGACGTCAACGAACAGTCGCGACAGATCGACAACTTCATCGTGCAGGGAGTGTCGGCGATTGTGCTGAATCCGTGCGATTCGCAGTCCATCGGCCAGGCGATCCGGAAAGCGAACGATGCCGGCATTCCGGTGTTCACGAACGACATTCGCTACAACGGCACCGATGGAAAAGTGGTCTGTCACATCGCGACCGACAATTTGCAGGGCGGCCGGCTGGCCGGTGAAGCGATGGTGCGGCTGCTGAGCGATTCCGGCGGGAAGGTGGGAATTCTGCACTACCCCGATGTGGAGTCCTGCCAGATGCGCGTGCAGGGATTCAACGAAGTCGTCGAGGCGCACAACGCGGAGCATGCGGACGCGAAGATTGAAGTCGTGTCCGTGCTTAACGGCGAAGGAACTCGCGATGCCGGCAACCGCGCGGCTCAGGCGATGATCGAAGCGAATCCGGATCTGGCCGCAATCTTCGCGATCAATGACCCGTCTGCACTTGGAGCCTGGGCGGCTCTGGATGCGGCGGGAAAAGCCGATCAGGTGACTCTGATCGGATTCGACGGACACATCGACGGCAAGCGAGCGATTCTGGAAGGCAGGATTCTGTGTGATCCGGTGCAGTTTCCTGATCAGATGGGCCGCCGCACGATCGAGGAAATGATTAAGTACTTCGACGGTGACGACGTCGAAGCAGAAGTGCTGATTCCCTCAGAGCTGTACTACCAGGAAGACGCGGTGAAAGATCCGGAACTGGCCGGTGCCGGATAGCAGGTGTTCGCAGATCAACACCGCTACTGTAACACCGTCGCTGTAACACCGTCGCTGTAGCAGTGAGGAGAAAGGTCAGCCGAAGCTTCACGCTCGCTCGCTGCGACGTACCGCTTGAGCGCTATGCACCGTGGCCGCCAAAATTAGGCGAGCGGCAAGTGAGAGTTTACCAGTACGAAGGCTTTCCAGGGCCGTCGATGCAGTCCTGACGACGGCCCTGGAAAGCCATCGTACGGAGCACCACGGGTAAGAACTCACCTGCCGCTCGCCTTAAACGTCGCTTTCCGCCGCGGCGGTGAATTCACGGCGGTGAGCGATCACCACTGCGGCAACAAGAAACACAGACGTCAATGCCAGCAGCCACAGAATCTGCAGCGTGTTTCCGTCTTCGTTAAATACGTATTCAAAGAACGGCATGTCCTGCAGCCGGTCTTCTGCACCGGTCCAGCTGACGAACAGTGATCGCAGCCGGTACTGGACAGTGATGCGATTGACGACGGCGGGGATCAGGCTGATCATGACTTCCACGACGCCCGTATACGCAACGCAGAAGACCATCGCCCGGTGGGGGATAATAGCCCCGATCAGCATGTAAATGGCAGCATATGCGGCGCACGACAGCAGGCAGAGCCGCAGCATCGTCCACCACAGGTCGAAGCCGGCCTGCATTCCCATTCCCGTGATCGGAATGGCCATGCTGACTCCGGCGATGGCCGCCGATGCTCCCCACAATACGGCCACGATGTACTTGCCCAGCATCAGCCAGAACACACCGTTTGGCCGAGTGGCCATGTAGACCCAGCTTCGCTGTTCCAGTTCACCGGCGATTGCCGGCGCAGCGCTCAACAGGACTCCGATCGCCGCCGCCACGCAGGGCACCAGCATGTACAGCACGATCGTCCAGACTGTCTGCTGAGCTTCCAGAAAGTCGGCCATCCGTTCCGCGGGAACCTGATTGACAGTGTCATAAGTGAACCAGCGGACAAGCCCGGTAATCACGACCGGAAATGCGGCCAGCACCACCCACCAGGCAATTCGGCCGGACGTCATCGTGCGAGTCCATTCGAAGCGGACCACGGCCAGCAGGGAGTTCATCGTTCCCCCCGGTGAATGCGCATCAGAGAATTGAACAGTGACTGCAGTGAATCGTCGGCCGTGCGCATTTCGTAAACCTCCAGACTGTGCTCGTCGATCCACGCCGGCAACCGGCTGCTGAACTGTGCGGTCTGGCGAGTCGAAACCACCAGCAGTTCTTCGCCGGCTTTGTCGTGTCCGATCTTCACCGCATCCGCCAGTTCGTGCTGCATCAGCAGACCGGCAAGCTGCCGTGACCGATTGCAGCGCAAATGAATTTCCACCGGCAGATCAAACAGCAGTTCGTGGACTTCCTCAGCAGTTCCGGAAGCCAGCAGCCTGCCGCCCGAGATCAGCAGAAAGGAGTGCGTCAGCGCTTCAATTTCGTGAAGGACGTGGCTGGCGATAATCAGGCTGCATCCGTCGGCGATGCGATTCCTCAGCAGGTCCGTCATTTCCGCCCGACCGACAGGATCCAGGCCGCTGAGCGGTTCGTCCAGAATCAGCAGATCGGGATCATGAGCGATCGCCTGAGCCAGCTTGGTGCGCTGTCTCATGCCGCGGGAGTAGCTGGAAATCGGCCGATACATTGACTGCGCCATGCCCACCTGATCCATGCAGTGGATTGCTGTCTCCAGAGCCTTCCAGCGTTTGACACCGTGCATCTGCAGCAGGAAAGCCACCCAGTCGACTCCGGCAATTCCGGCGTACATGCCTTCAAAGCCCGGGCAAAAGCCAATGCGACACATCAGTTCCGCATTGTTCCGCGGGTTGCGACCAAGCACGCTGACGGTTCCACGAGTCGGCAGCAACTGCCCGGTCAGCAGATTCAGCAACGTGCTCTTGCCGGCACCATTCGGTCCGAGCAGGCCGTATGCTCCCGGCGGCAGCGACAGATTGATGTCATTGACTCCCAGCACCTTGCCGTACAGCTTGGTGACGTTCGTCATCTGGATCAGGTCATGAGACGACATGGGCAACCCGCCGACAGACGGCGTCAGTTCTCCAGCGGCGCGGAAACTTTTCGGTACACGACGGCTACCGAAACAATGGTCAGCGTCAGCAGAAATGCAAGCTGCGTATCGAAGTGCCCGTGCATCTCGGGCAGATTCAGAATACGCGTGGAAACGTCATTGAAGATAAAGAGCGGAAACGACATCCGGACCAGCAGCGACTGAGGATCTCCGCCGGAAATTGTGGCCGCCGCGGATGCGGTGGCACCAAAGATCCACATGGAAAACCACGCGAACGTCGCCCATCGCGTTTCGGTTGTCATCGCCGACATCATCAAAGCCACGGCTGTCGACGGCACAATCATCGTCGCGGACGCCATGACAATTCGCAGCGGAATGTCCCACGTCTCGAAGATAATCGAAACGTCCGGCGACAGCAGGACACCCACAAAATACAGCAGCAGCTCGGGCAGCGTGCAGATCAGAAACAGAAAGAACAGCAGCGTTCCCGCTTTGCCCAGAATGTATTGTGTGCGCGACAGCGGCCGCGAAAAGTACAGCAGAAACGCACGAGACCGGATGTCCTGAGAAACCAGCGCCGGGGCGACCAGTCCCACCATGATAACCAGAGCGACCGCCTGCGAGCGTTGCATCTGCAGCATCACGGAACTCCAGAACAGATGCCGTTCGGCGGTCATCTGCGAAACCAGATCGCGGAACCGTCCCCCCGCCAGTGATGACACCACGTCGTCGCCGGTGGACGACGGCAGTGTGAACTGCAGCAGATCCAGAAAGACGCGCCGCGGCATGAACGATTCGCCTTCCAGCGACTGCTCATAGAAGAAGATCAGACAGCCATACATCAGCGCGGGAATCCAGGCAACAAACACCATGCGACGCAGCCACATGCTTTGCCAGGATCGTCGAATGCCGATTCCGCTGACGACCGTCCAGCGGCTGGAAGCAGATTCCAGCCGGCCGTCCCATTCCCGGTATCCCAGATTATGAATCGGCATGACGTACCGCCTGCAGAAAGATCTGTTCCAGGGAATTCTTAGACGGCGTCACTCCGCGAATCACCACGCCCGCGTCATCGGCCGCGCGCCACAGGACGCGAGACAGTTCGTCCGGCGGACCGAATGCCTTCAATTGCCATTCAGACAGACGATGCGTCCGAAATCCGGCACTCTGCAGCCTGGTCTCAAGCGCCGCGATGTCGCCTCGCAGTTGAACTGTCTGAGACGGCTCCGGCGATTCCGTCAGCACACTCAGTTTTTCGCTCAGCCGCATTCGCCCGCCGGCAATGATCAGGACATCATCGCAGACCAGTTGCACGTCCGGCAGGATGTGAGTACACAGAATGATGGCCTTGCCAAACTGCCGCGACAGAATGCGGATGCGATTCAGCATGGATTCGCGTTCCTCCGGATCAAGCCCCGATGTGGGTTCATCCAGAATCAGGAGTTCGGGATCATGGACAATGGCCATCGCGAACCGCAGCTTCTGCCTCATGCCCGTTGAGAAGGTTTCGACGTTGCGATAGCGTTCCTGCCCCATCCCGCAGAAATCCAGAATTTCGTGGCCTCTCCGCAGGGCTTCGGTTCTCGGCAGACGCGACAACTGAGCAGCCACCTGGACGCTTTCGATACCGGAAAGGCCGTGCATGTAGCAGTCGTCTTCCGGCATGAAGCCGACTTTGGAACGAATCGCCGTGGCCTCGCGGTCGATTGGATGTCCCAGCACATGGCCGCTGCCTTCCGTTGTGCGAACCAGCCCCAGCAGCACTTTGATCAGCGTGCTCTTGCCGGCACCGTTTGGTCCCAGCAATCCGGTGATGCCGCCACCGACCTGCAGGCTGATGTCATCCAGCGCACGGAACGAACCGTAGTCCTTGGTTAAACCGATCAGTTCGATCAATGCGGCCATCAGGGATTCTGAAACTCATGCACGCGGATGCTGCGGAAATCCAGATCAGTCTTCGGGTCGTGCCCCTGCAGGCTCAGGTGCCCCGCATCCAGACGCAGCCCTTCTCGCGGATTGTCACTCGGCTGACGGTCATCAACCCAGGACACGACGGGATATCCGTTGACCCATGTGGCAAACCGATTTCCCTGAGCCAGCAACGTGGCCACCAGCCACGTGTTGTCATCGGCCACCACATAGCGGGCCGCCGCGCGACGAAAGATCGCGCCGGTTCCGGAATCCAGCGGCCGAGTACGGTCGTCACCTTCGAAGCCGTTGTGAATCTGCATTTCGTAGCCGTGTGACGGAGCGGCTGCGGTGCCTTGTTTCGCACGGAAAAAGACGCCGCTGTTCAGAGCTGTGCCGTTCGTGCGTGCTTCCACGTGCAGCATGAAGTCGCCGAAGGTTTCCTCGGTTTCCAGAAACCCGGGGCCATTGGCCACATGAATTGCCCCGTCACGCACCTCAAATTCGCTTTTGGAACCAGGCACGCTGCGAAAGCCCGACAGGTCTTCACCATTGAACAGTTCCTTGTCGTTCAGTGGCCGGAGAAACACGTTGCGGAACGCGATGCGGCCCTTGTTCTTCTGCAGCCCCACGCGGCCGCTCAGACGCACGTGCTCGCCTTCGTCAGTGAAGTCGACGATCTGTGTGTCGTCCAGCCACACCTGCAATCGCGGCCCTTCGCAGTGAATGCGAAACGTGTGCCACTCGCCTTCCGACGGCGGGACGTTTTCTGCCACATGGCGACCCACAAGACTGCCCGTGCCGTAAGATTCATGACTGTCGCAGATATTCAGTTCGTAAGTGTCGACGGCCGGATCAGAAACCGGGTCGGCGTTTCGCAGGAAGACGCCGCTGTTGCCGCCCTCTTCCAGATGAAAGTCACAGCGCATCTCGAAATCGTCGAAGACGAACGGCGTCTGCAGCTGGCTGATTTCTCCCTCACTGGCCACGATGGAACCGTCCTCCACATGCCAGTTCGTGCCGGCAGGAATGTCCCAGCCAAACAGTGAAACGCCGTCGAACAGGCTCACCCAGCCGGCTCGCAATTCAGCTTCTGTCAGTGCAGGTGCAATAAAGGAATACGTGTCGACTGGGGCATGGTCGCCGCCATCTTCCGCAACTTGATCCGGCAAAGTCGCCTTCACGGTCATGTCGCCCTTCACGATCGACGGAGAATCTGCGGAATCCGATTCGCCGGAACAGCCGCAGACAACCAGCGCTGGCATCAGCGTTGCGATGACTTGCCATACTTTCTGCATGTGTCTCCTCACCGTGAAATTTCGCTCGTAGAGCCTGTGCGTTTCTGCGAGTTCGCCTGACGCAGCGTTATAGCGTCATCTCAGCCTGCTGAAAAACCAGTCGCGGGATCGGACATCAGCCGCTTTCCGATTCGTGCCCGGCAGCGCGACTCGAACGAGCGGCAGGACAAATCCCTTGCGGTGTGGTTGCCAAAACGCACGTGTCGCCGGTATGTTCAGTGCGGATCACGGTGGCCGGACGGCGTCACGTCGCGCCGTGTCTGTTCTACGGATTTCCAGGGTTTGAAGGATTCAACGTTGTGATGCAGGGCCGGTTTCGCCCGTTCGTCAGTCATGCTGACCGGGGCACTTCAATTCCTGACCGAAACACCGCCGGAGAATCTGATGAGACCACTGATGCTTGCCGCTGTGGCGTTCGCTGCAATTGTTTCCAGCCTGTCCAATCCAGCCATCGCCGAATTGCGAATGAGTTCTGTGTTTGGCGATCACATGGTGCTGCAGCGGGACCGGCCGATTCACGTCTGGGGCTGGACGACGCAGAATCGCGACGTCCGCGTCAAGCTTGCCAGCGAAGAAGTCCAGGTGACGTCCAATGAATTTGGACGCTTCGACGCCGAACTTCCGGCGATGCCCGCCGGAGGACCGCATATCATGACCGTCACCGCGGATGAGACGAAGGTCTTCACGGATGTACTTGTGGGCGAGGTCTGGCTGTGCTCGGGACAGTCCAATATGCAGTGGGCTGTGGCACAGTCCAATGACGCCGACCTGGAAAGTCTGGCCGCCAACTTTCCAAACCTGCGACTCATCACTGTGCCGCAGGTCGGTTCGCAGGATCCGTTGAAGGACTTCTCAGGCCAATGGGAATCCGCAACACGGAACAGCGTGAAAAGTTTTTCGGCCGTGGGCTACTTCTTCGGCCGACAACTGCACCAGACACTGGATGTGCCAGTCGGCCTGATCGACAACTCCTGGGGCGGTTCCGCCGCGGAAGCCTGGGTCCCCACGGCGAAACTGCAGGCCGACGAGTTGTACGGACCGCTGCTTGATCGATGGAAGCAGATGGAAGCCGATCCGCAGAAGAATGAGAAGGCACTGGCCGGCCAGCACCGTCCCGCCAATCTGTACAACGGTGTGCTGTATCCCGTTCTGGGCTACACCATTCGCGGTGCCATCTGGTATCAGGGCGAATCGAATGCCGGCCGGGCCTACCAGTATCGCAGTCTGTTTCCACTGATGATTCAGACCTGGCGCGATGAGTGGAAGCAGGGCGATTTCTCGTTCTACTGGGTGCAGCTGGCCGACTTCAAAGCGGAAGCCGCAGAACCCGGCGACAGCGACTGGGCCGAGTTGCGGGAAGCTCAGACCATGACGATGAGCGCGCTGCCGAATACCGGTGAAGCGGTCATCATCAATCTGGGTGAGGCAAGCGATATTCACCCGAAGAACAAGCAGGACGTGGCGAAACGACTGGCTCGCTGGGCACTGGCGAAGGACTACGGCATTGATGTCGCCTATCACAGCCCGATGTACCGTTCCCTGTCCATTGACGGAAATAAGGCCGTGCTGAAGTTCGACCATGTCGGCGGCGGGCTGGACACTTTTGACGTTGCCGAAGCGAGTGGCTTTGCGATCGCAGGTGAGGACAGGAAGTTTGTTCGCGCGTCCGCGAAGATTGTTGACAAGGATACCATTGAAGTCTGGAGCGCTGCGGTCGCCGCTCCCGTGGCTGTCCGGTACGCATGGGCGGACAATCCGGTGGTCAATGTTCAGAGCACCGAAGGGCTGCCACTCACTCCGTTTCGCACGGACGACTGGCCTGGAATTACGGTCGACGCACGGTAGCGGCCATTCCGCCGGATGCTTGTCTTCATGGAGCGGCGCGAACCGTCCGGCCTCGTACACGCCGGACGGTTTGCGAGCTGCTGCGTATCGGGCAAGTCAACTGCGCGCGAGTCCTGAAGGTGCTCCGCGATTCACTACAAGCCCAGCACGTCGGCCATCGAGTACAACCCTGCCGCTCGGCCAGCCACAAACTTCGCGGCTGTGAGAGCTCCGTAGGCGTAGCTGTCGCGAGTGTGGCCGCGGACGGTCAGGTCGATCGTTTCGCCCATCAGCCCGAATACGATCGTGTGCTCGCCGACGTTGTCACCGGTTCTCAGGGCGTGGTAACCGATTTCATCATGCGGCCGCTGCCCGGGGCGGCCCTGACGCCCGTGGATATGAGCCGTCTGGCCCATCTGTTCGGCGATCAGCCGACCGAAGTGCAAAGCGGTGCCGCTGGGAGCGTCCTCCTTGAAGCGATGATGCCGCTCGATAATCTCGACATCGCACCCGCCCGCTGCATTCTTCAACACTCGGGCCGCATCGGCTGCCAGTTTCATCACGACATTGACAGCCGTACTCATGCTGGGGGCCATGACAAGCGGAATGGACTGAGCCACGTTCAGGACGCGCTGACGCTGTTCCGTTGTCAGTCCGGTTGTTGCCAGCACCAGCGGTACGAGGCGTTCTTCACAGACCGACAGGACCGAGTCAACACCTTCCGGCGTGGAGAAGTCGACCAGCACATCAACCGTGCCCACGAGTTCGGCAGCGACCGTGACGTCGCAGCGACCGGTTCCGCAAAGTTCGCCGGCATCTTTGCCCAATGCCGGGTTGCCCGGGGACTCCAGCGCAGCGGTCAGTTTCAGCTCGGGATCGCCCAGCGTCAGCGCGACAACCCGCTGTCCCATGCGACCGGCGGCTCCGTTTACGGCGATCGTTAGCGGTTTGGAGGACATGATTGCGGCCCAACGAAGAGTGGATCTGAAAAAGGTGTCTGACCCTCTCCGGGCAGACGTTTTTGCCGGCTGCCCTCCAAAGGGTCAGACCCCTTTTTCAGATCG
>CAZHET010000152.1:0-12681 GCA_964531585.1 uncultured Planctomycetaceae bacterium
CGGTGGATTCCGAAAACGCCCAGAAAGGTCAGCAAAATCCAGCAGATGTTGTAGTCGATCGGCCCCGGCACATATTTTCGTTCGGCCCGAGCCTCCATGCCGGGAATCAGCAGCAGGTCAAGAATCCAGCCGATTCCCAGCAGGCCCAGCGTGAAAAACCAGATCGTGCCAGTGATCTGCTTCCCATAGTAAAATCGGTGAGCGCCCATGAATCCGAATGCCCAGCACAGATAGCCGATCACAAGGCTGTGCGAGCGATCGTCCCGGACGCCGTGGGTGTTCATTTCAAAAGATGAGTACGTGGCGGACATTGGTCGACTTTTCGATTTCTGGTTGATCAGCTGAACGACCGTCCGTCATTCCCGCGCCGGCGGGAATCCAGCGAGACACACTGGGTTCCCGCCTGCGCGGGAATGACGTTGTGCGCGGGAATGACGTCCCGACGATCGGCCGCACACTTTCCTTCGCGAGCGCCAAGCAAGCGAACTCCATGCCATTCGCTTTGGAACCACGATTCTTAGCATCAGGCCGTCTTGCCGCGAATCTCCGCCCTTCCTAGAATCCGTTGCTTTCCCGTCTAAATCGTTCGCCTCACTTGATTTGCGTTCGAAGTTTGTGACACCGCTCCAGACCACGCAGCAACCGGCTCCTGCCCGGCGATCGACTCAACGGCAGGCGATCGTCGTACTGGGGTCCACGGGATCCATCGGAACGAGCTGCCTGGACGTGATCCGCAGTCACTCTGACTGCATGAGACTCGCCGGAGCCACCGCGTACGGCAGCGTCGAACGGCTGCTCGAACAGTCGTGCGAATTCCACCCGGACTGGATTCTGCTCGGCGATGAAGCGACACGGTCGGAAGTCGACCATTATCGCCTTCCGGACTCCACCGAGCTGCATTTCGGCATGGAAAAGGCCGACGAGCTGGTGCGAAGCGCAGACGTCGATGTTGTCGTGTCGGCAATTGTCGGAGCTGCCGGACTTCCCGCTACGTGGGCCGCTGTCGACGCAGGAAAGCGGGTTGCGGTGGCCAACAAGGAGGCTCTGGTCGTCGCTGGTTCAATCATTGCCGAGCGAGCGGCCGAGACCGGAGCCGTCATTCTTCCGGTCGACAGCGAACACAGCGCGGTATTTCAGGCATTGCAGGCGGGAAGAAAACAGGACGTCCGTCGAATTATCCTGACGGCCAGCGGCGGCCCGTTTCGCGGCTGGTCACGCCGACAGATGGAAACCGTTACCCCGGAAATGGCTCTGAAGCATCCGACATGGGACATGGGGCCGAAGATCACGATCGATTCGGCCACGATGATGAATAAAGCGCTGGAGATCATTGAGGCCCGCTGGCTGTTCGGCCTGCGATCTGATCAGATTTCGGTCGTCGTGCATCCTCAGTCAATCGTACACTCGTTCGTCGAATATCGGGATGGATCGGTGATTTCGCAGATGTCTCCTCCGGACATGCGGCTGCCGATTCAGTATGCTTTGACGTTTCCGGACCGATTGGAATGCCCGTGTCCAGACACGGACTGGACGGTGCCGCAGACACTGGAGTTCATTCCGCCCGATTTCGAAGCTTTCCCCGCGCTGCGGCTGGGGTTTGCAGTCGCGGAAAGCGGCGGTACCAGTGGAGCGGTGCTTAACGCGGCCAATGAAGTTGCCGTTCGCCGCTTTCTGGATGGCAGCCTGCGGTTCAATCAGATTACTCAGCTTTGCGACGAGATCCTTAACCACCACACATACGATGCTCACCCGACGCTGGACAGTCTCCGGCAAATCGACGAGTGGGCTCGAAAGGAATCAACCCGGTGGAATCCCTAGCGTTTGAATTTGTTCCTGTTCTGGCCGCGACCGAAGCCCTGGGCATGATCGGCAACGCGCTGATGGTCGTGCTTGGGCTGGGCATGGTGATCTTCTTCCACGAACTGGGTCACTTCGCCGTCGCGAAGTGGTGCGGCGTTCATGTTGAACGATTCAGTATCGGCATCGGTCCGATTCTGTGGAGCCGCCAGAAAGGCGAAACCGAATACGCCTTCAGTGCGCTGCCGTTCGGTGGCTACGTGAAGATGCTCGGTCAGGATGATATGGATCCCAACCAGATGACCAGCGACGAAATCGCTGAAAATCCGCGGTCGTATTCCGCAAAAAAAGTCTGGCAGCGGATGCTGATCATTTCGGCCGGTGTCACGATGAATGTGATTACCGGTTTTCTGTTCTTCGCGATCGCCTATCGCATGGGTGTGCTGGAGGTTTCGCCTGTGGTTGGCTACCTGCATCCCGGAGATCCCGCCTGGGCAGCCGGCATTCAGTCGGGAGACCGGATCACGTCGATCAACGGAGCGGAGGTGCAGAACTTCACCGATATCACTCAGGCCATTGTGCTGGCCAGCGGTGATATCACCATCAGCGGCGTTCGCGGTGACGGCCGCAGCTTCGACGTCACCATGACGCCGCGTCAGGGCGATAAGGTCCAGATGGTCGGAATCGTATCGGCTCCGACAACGCAGATTTCCACGCGCCTGCCCAAAGAGATTCCGCTGACACTGCCGGGGCTGCCGGCGTCCCGCGCGTCGGCGGAGTTTCGTCGCGGGGACCGCATTACGGCGGTCAACGGCACACCCGTTTCGCTGCACTACGAAGTCGAGCGTATTGAAGTCGCGAAAGCCGCCGACGAACTCGTCTATACGATCGAACGACCTGTGCCTGCAGCCGACGGGGCAGAACGCGAACCGGCAGCGGTGGAGACACTTGAAATCACCATACCGCCGCAACGGATGAGATCCATCGGGCTCTGGATGGCCATCGGGCCGGTACGGTCAGTCATTAAAGGGTCCGCTGCCGAGCAGGCCGGGCTGCAGGTCGGCGATCTGATCACAAAAGTCGATGACATCGCCGTCGGCAAAGACATCGATCCGCTGAGACTGCCGGATTACTTTCTAAGCAGGGCAGGGGAGACGGTTGCTGTCACGGTCACTCGTCAGCCCGGCGGGCCTGTTGGCGAAACTGAAAAAGTGCTGCAGATCGTCGCTACGGATGATCCCGGCGTGCTGAACGATCCCATCAACAAGTCGACGCCGCTGCCGATTGCGTCGATTGGTGCAGCCATCCAGATTCAACGACGAATCGCCAGAATCATCGAAGGCAGCGAAGCGGCGCTCAGCGGCAAGTTTAAGGTCGGTCAGCAGATCACCAAAGTGGCGCTGGAGCGTAAGGATCCGAAGTCTGTCGAATACGATGCACTGGGAGACAAGCCATCGCCCGTGGTGATTGACTTCGAAGAGGCCAGCACTGAGAACGAAGATCTGGAACGCATGAACTGGGCCTTCGCGTTCTCCATGATCCAGCAGGCACCAACTCGCGATATCCGGCTCTATTTTCCTGGAGATTCGGCCACGGATGAAGTCGGAGGATCAGTCCTGCTGACGAAGAGTGAGCCGGTCGAAGACTGGTATCTGCCGCTGCGGGGACTGCGAGGCTTCGAAGCGCTGAGCTTCACACGCCGTGCAGAATCCTGGGGTGAAGCGCTGGGCCTGGGAGTCGGCTACACGCGAAGTTCGGCCATCAATATCTATCTGACGCTCAGCTCGCTGTTTCGCGGAAAGCTCTCCGCGAAAGCCCTTAGCGGCCCTGTCGGAATTGTCAGCATTGGTTACGCCGTGGCGGACCAGGGAATCTCGAAACTGCTGATGTTTCTCGGGTTCCTGAGCATCAACCTTGCCGTGTTGAACTTCCTGCCCATTCCCATTCTGGACGGCGGCCACATGGTATTCCTGATCTGGGAAGGCGTGACTCGCCGCAAGCCAAGTCCCCAGGTCATCAACTGGGCGCACGGCATGGGCCTGGTGTTTATCGTGATGCTGTTCGTCTTCGTGCTGTATGTTGACTTCAGCAACCTGCTGGGCTTCGGGTAAGAGGCGAGTCTGCTGATTTCCGGAATCAGGCGAGCAGCGCGACGTTAGTCCGCTTTCGCGATTCGAACGCAATCACATAGCCGCGGTGGCGGACTGACGTCGCGCCGCTCGCCGATGCTTCCGGGACGTTGACTCCTTCAGCCTTCAGCCTTCAGCCTTCAGCCTTCAGCCTTCAGCCAGCGCCGGCTCCAGATACCGAATGCTTGTGTCCGCCTCGTTAATGGTGTTGGCGAACAGCTTCGGCATGCGGCATGTGATCCTCACGCGGCCGGCAGATTCGTCCGTGTAGCTTCGGTCGAGTTCCTCAGCATGTTGTGACAGCCACGCAAACAGTCGACCGTTCCCGGATGGCGTTTCGATTTCCGCGGTCACGAAGCCACCCGACAGGCGCTCAGCGACAAGCCTGGCCAGACGATCGATTCCGTCGCCGGTGGCGGCACTGACACAGGTCGTGTCGTCGTAGTGGCGGCGCAGGACATCGACGACCGACCGGTCTTCAATGCGATCGACCTTGTTCAGCACCAGCAGCACGTTGTCCGCTTTGATGCCGATTTCTTCCAGCACCTGATAAACCGTGCCGATCTGACGTTCGGCCTCCGGATGACTCGCGTCAACGACATGCAGCAGCAGATCGGCGTGGCGAGCTTCTTCCAGCGTCGAACGAAATGACGCCACCAGATCATGCGGAAGATTCCTGACGAATCCCACCGTGTCGCTTAGCAGCACTTCGCCGTAACTCGGAATCGCCCAGCGGCGCGTGCGTGTATCCAGCGTTGCAAACAGCGCGTCCTGAATCAGCACATCCGCACCGGTCAGCGCTCGCATCAGCGTGCTTTTGCCGGCGTTGGTGTAGCCGACCAGCGACACCGTCGGCTGTTCGCGCCGATGAGACACGGTTCGTTCGCGGCGCTGTTCCACTTCCTTCAGCTTGCGCTTCAGTTCTGCGATCCGTTTGTCAATCAGCCGTCGGTCCGTTTCCAGCTGCTTTTCCCCCGGACCGCGTCCGGCTCCGATGCCGCCGGTGATACGTTCCAGGTGAGTCCACATCCGTTTCAGGCGCGTGCGGAAGTACTGAAGTTGCGCAAGTTCGACCTGCAGCATGGCTTCGTACGTGCGGGCATGCGTCGCGAAGATGTCCAGAATGACTTCACTGCGGTCGACGATGGGTTTTTCAATGGCCTGTTCGAGCGATCGGCCCTGTGACGGCGTCAGGTTGTTGTCGAAGACGACCATTTCCGCGTCGGTCGCCTCCACCAGTTCCTTCAGCTCTTCGACTTTGCCGGTTCCCAGGCAGTGAGCGGGATGCGGTGTTTCGCGGAACTGCACGATCTCGCCAACCACGCGGACTCCGGCGGTTTTCACAAGTCCCTTCAGTTCATCCAGAGCCTGTTCCTTTGACAGAACGTCGTCCGGATCGAACACTCCGGCGAGCACGGCTTTCTGGTCCGCAACTTTCAACTGATCGCGTTTCGGGTCGCCCAAGGCGTTCTGTCCTGTGAAAAAAGCGGGGTCTCTTCGGGAAGCACCTTCTTCCCGCAGAAGAATACGGTCATCGTATCGTCGCACGGACACGCGGCCAACGGAATTGTTCGCGCCCAAAGTGGTTGGTGCCGGGCAATCGGCGCCTGGCTGTTGGCGACCAGTGCCGCGCCCGCCGACTTCGGCGTGCCACAGTGGCGGACAGATGCAGCCCGCTCGCCTGCGGGATGAACCCGATCACCCGGGCAGCAAACCCTTCATCATTCGACATCCGCTGGTCAACATTCGATATTCCTCGCCCCAAAGCTTAAGTGAACCGCCAACCACCGGCCGCCAGCTATGCCTCGACCCAAAGCCGTGATTCTTGTGAGCGGCGGACTGGATTCCGCCACAGTGCTTGCCATTGCCCGCCGCGAAGGATTCGAACTGCACGCCATTTCCTTCGACTACGGCCAGCGACATCGTTTCGAACTGGAGGCCGCCGCCAGGGTCTGTGCGGCAAACGATGTTGCGACGCACGTTGTCTTTCCCATCGACACCGGCATTTTTCGAGGCTCCGCGCTGACCAATGATATCGCGGTGCCGCACAACCGTTCGGATGCCGAGATCAGTCACGGAATCCCCGTGACGTATGTTCCCGCGCGGAACACGGTCTTTCTGGCAACCGCGCTGGGCCTGGCCGAATCCATCGGAGCGAATGACATCTTTATCGGAGTCAACGCGGTCGACTACAGCGGCTACCCGGACTGCCGTCCCGAATTCATCGCCGCGTTTGAACAGATGGCGAACCTGGCGACGAAAGCGGGCGTCGAAGGCCGGCGGCTGACCATTCACACACCGCTGATCAAGCTGACGAAGGCCGAAATCATCCGCCGCGGCCTGCAACTGGAAGTCGATTACGGCCTGACTCACAGTTGCTACGATCCGTCGCCGGATGGCATAAGCTGCGGCGACTGCGATTCGTGCCGCCTGCGTCTGAAGGGCTTCGCTGATGCCAGTGCCGTGGATCCGGTCCGCTATGCGGCACGGTAACCTGCGACCTTGATTACGTCAGCCCGATCGTGGTCGCCGTCAGAATTCCGTCACTACCGAAAATGTGCTACCGTTTCGCCCGGCGTCGGCGTCAGTGACGGTTGGCAGTCTCTTCACGTGTGACGCTGTGTGCGGGACGATCATTGTTCGCAATCAAGGACAAAGTCAGTGTCAGAAGTGCTCGAAAGTTTTGAACTGGAATGGCACGGCAACACGGTCGTCGTGATTCCGGCATCGAATGTCGAAACGCTGCAGTGGGATCTTGTCGAACAGGCAGCCGACGTCATCATGGAACCGCTGCTGTCACAGGACGTCCCGCTGGTCGTCGTTGACCTCACGCGAGTCGGCTACTTTGGCTCCGTGTTCCTGGCACTGCTGCTGCGGTGCCACAAATTTCTGAAAAAACGTGGCGGCGAACTGGTGCTGTGTGGTGCCAACGAGATGGCTCGCGAGCTGTTAAAAATCACTGCACTGGACACGATCTGGGCGATTTACGACACGCGGCAGGAAGCCCTGCAGGCAATCGACGGCTGACAGCTTGCCGTCTTCCAGTCGCCGTCCCAGCTCCTCGCCGTTGTCTGGTGTTCGTTGCTGGCGTTCGTTGTCTGCCAGTCGGCACAAACACCGCCGCCCAAGCGCCGCATGGAGGCAAACTGACCCTTGAATCCGAAAAAGCAACACTTCCGCCATCCGCTGGAATCCGAAACGGAAGTCATCGAACACGTTTCGGAACTTCGCCAGCACTCGGAACTCATCAACGAAATCAAAGCCACCGCCGATAAACTGGCGGCCGACGGCGCGGCTCGCGGTGACCTCAAGATTCTCAGCCGTGCTCTGCGCGAACTGCGCTATGCGTTTAAGGTGTTCACACCGTATCGCAAGCATCGCAAAGTGACAGTGTTCGGATCCGCGCGGACGCAGCAGGACGCGCCGTCGTGGCAGCAGGCCGAACTGTACGGGCGTCGCATGGCCGAAGAGGGCTGGATGGTGGTCACCGGAGCCGGCAGCGGAATCATGGAAGCCGCTCACGTCGGCAGCGGCCGCGAAATGGCGATGGGGCTGAACATTCTGCTGCCCTTCGAACAGGAAGCCAATCCCGTCATCGCCGGCGATGCCAAGCTGGTCAACCTGAAGTACTTCTTCACCCGCAAGCTGCTGTTCGTCAAGGAAGTTCACGCGATCGTCTGTTGCCCCGGCGGCTTCGGAACTCAGGACGAAGCGTTCGAATCGCTGACACTGGTGCAGACCGGAAAACGGGACCTGATGCCGATCGTGATGCTCGACGAACCCGGCGGAACGTACTGGTCCGGCTGGCGCGACTACATCCAGACTGAACTGCTGGACCACGGCATGATCTCTCCCAGTGACATGTCGCTGTTCAAAGTCACCGACGATGTTGAAGAAGCGGTCGACGAGGTGATCGGTTTCTACAGCGTGTACAACAGCATGAGATTCGTGCGGGATCGCCTGGTGATTCGCCTGCATGTCGAACCACCGGACGAGCTGGTCGAACGCCTGAACGATGAATTCGCCGACGTGGTCGAATCCGGCCGCATCGAAAAATCCGCCGTTCATCGCCTTGAAGCCGACGACGAACATCTCCGCGACCTTCCGCGACTGTCATTCGTCTTCAACCGCAAGGCCGTCAGCCGACTGCGCGAAATGGTAGACCTGCTGAACCGCGAGCTGGAAGACTGACATTCGCGGCCGAGGCCAACCTTTCAGCAACCCGAACCCGATTCGGCAAACCTGCGAGATAGATGGATTGCCGTTGACGAGGCGGACGACAGCGGCAGAAAATCTGACGTGCCGCAATCAAATGACACTGTTCAACCTCGCGAAGCATCAGTCAGAATTCTGTCGTTGGCAAAGCCTTCTTCAGTTCTTGCATGTCAGCATCGCTCAAACCACGACAGCGAATCAATTGGCAAGTCTTCAGCCAGTGCATTTTAGCCAACTCGTCAACAAGACCCTCCGGAATCTGAATGTCCTCCAACACAACTGTCCTCAAGTTGACAAGCTCAGAAAACTCACCAAAGAATTCGTCGTGAATAACTGATGATTCGACCCAAAGTGAATTAAGCCTTCGACTGGCTCGAAGGACTGAAACCGACCCGGACACGACACGACACCGGACGATATCAATGCGATCAACATTGTTGATCTGCGAAATGCAACTAAGACCATAGGCGTCGATAGTGGTGTCTGTGGCCGAAAAAAACGAGACATCAGGAAGGTGCGTGAGCATCTCGTAATGGCGTGGCTCAAACTTTGGTCCGACGAATGCTACAAGCTGTGGTCGCTTCCCCGACTCCCAGTCACCGCCCAGCCTGATAATCTCCTGCCGGATAAGTGCTTCCGTACAAGTAAGCTGGCCGAACGCCGATGGGTCAGCTTGTGGTCCCGCCGACATTGTGGCAAGACCGACCGCAATACGCATTGTGATCACGAGAAACATTGGTCGCCCTGTTTCAGGATTTCCCCGCTTCGGTCTTTCTGACAGCGTCGCAGGCCATCTGGGGAATTCCTGACAAATCGCTCAGCTCGTCGGAGTTAACGTCGGGCCACGCCATATTGTCCGGGAATTCAGTCCTCAACAGAGAGAGGAATCGCCCTGGGAACACGCGGCACGCAATAGTGACTTCATCTCCGGCATCTGGACAGTCTCCGAAAACCGGCCTGGTTGTCGTCACTATGACGACCTCCGTATAGAAGTTCTGTGCATCAGTTTTATCATTGCCAGTCTCGTTCGTCCCCGGCCGAAAACAGCGGCGGGCACGAAGACGGATTTCGACTTCGATTTGACAACAGGTATTCTCAAATACAGTGTATCGGTAAACGGGCCTATCCAAGGGATACCCACCACGCCCATTATCTCCACGAGGAGGTTTGCACGTCCAGTCTTCGTGACCTGGAGGCAACTCTTGTTCAGGCTGCTTGCCGGATGGGTCACGCCGGTTAGTTGGGCTCGAATTTGCATAACGATATGGTGACATCAATACAGCCTCCCCATTCGTCAGTGGGTCGCGTGCTGTGAATCGGGCAAGAGTTGGCATGTACATGTCCGTCTCCTTATGGGATGTCGTCAAACAGCGGTGCGATCGGCAGAGCATGCTGCGGTAGCTGCGGGTGCAAAGGTGTGTTCCACGTGTTCGGATTCGCGATGGCCGCCGGCCTGGCAGCACCCCCCGCCGAGAGAGTACGCTGATGGCCACAGCCGGCACATTGGCAGGTGGCGTGGTGGTTCGGCATACCGGGCGGTGCAGCCACCGCTTCGCGTTCTGTGCGGCAGTGCCAACACTGACAGCTTACCCCGTGTGGCGGGCTTGGGCCGCACCCAGGCACCTTCATGGTCTGTTGACACTGGAGACAGCCGCAGTTCCACGAATGTCGCGGAGCACCGTTCAGAGGTCGTGTCTCCAACTCGTGGAGCAGTTCCATCGACTGCTCGTGAGCTTGTACTTGCTTCGTTCGCTTTGCGTGCAGCCATTCGTAGCGCGGGTCATCGGGTGCCAGTTGCCGCGCGTAGTAGATCGCTTTCAGGCATTCTTCCCAGTCACCGAGTTCGTAGCAGCACTCCGCACGCTGGACGAGAAAACTTGCAGTGGCGCGTTCGGCATTCAAGCACTTCAGGTATTGGCCATGCCTGAGGTCTTCTTCGGTCCAGAGTTCCGGCCATCGCACGTAGTGTGAATCGGAATAGTAAGCAATTCCTTCGCCGGCCCCCTCAACATTGAATCGGTCTGGCGGAATCCAGAGAGTCAGGTCTGGCCGCTGCCATTCAATCGTTGTACCGGTTGGATCATCCCAGCGGAAGAACAGGTGCCCGCGAGTCTCGACCAGATAGACCGGCAGTCCCAACCGCCGACCGACTGCCACATAGATGACGGGCATCGACGCGCAGGTCCCACCAGTGCCGCCCTCTTCGACAATTCCGTGAATAAACAGGTCTTCTGGCCGGCAGAAGTCTGGATGGGATTTGCGCTCGGGATGGTAGGCGACACCACAGTCTTCCTGCAGAACTTGCAGCATGAACCAACAGAAGAAACGTCCGACTGAGTTGCCGTAGCTAAATTCCGTCGTTAGCTGAGGCGACAGATGATCGAGCCGATACAGGTGACGGCAAATCTCAAATTTGACCTGCGCCGCCCAGTCGTCAAGGCGACTAAGCAACTCCGGGACATTGAGCGATTCTGTTTCGGTGAGTCCGCTGGCGATGCACAAATTCAGGAACGCAATGTCGTGCTCGGCGAGCGCCTTGGGGGTGAGGCCAGCTACAGCGTCGATCGATGGGAGAATGTCTTGCATTCGAGCACCTCTTTAAGGTTGCCGCAGTCTTGAAACCTTCCCCTTCGCACTTACTGTAATTCTCCATCGTCGCGGATACAAGAACGCCTGAACTGATCAGCGAGCGGCAAGTGGATTTCATTGTTGCCGCTATTCTTCCGCCGCGATGCGAACGAGATATCGGTACGTTTTTCGGTCGATCGTTCTTCGCCACCACCTCAGGCACCGCTAACCACAACATGATCCAAAATCCCATGCACGACGTTCCCATGCACGTCCGTTAGCCGGCAGTCCCGGCACGTTCACGGCAGTTGGGGCGGCATGACAGTCGGAGTCTTGCCGGTCAGGGATTTCAGGAAAGCCACGATCGAGTCGATTTCCGAGTAGCTGCGACTGCGCAGTGCAGACGTGTCGGGACGCAGGCCGTCCGGTCCGGCGTCCGGGATTCCTCGATAGTAAAACGTGACGACCTCTTCGAGCGTCTTCATGGAACCGTTGTGCATGTAAGGGCCGGTTTCCGCCACGTTCCGCAGACTCGGCGTGCGAAACCGAAACCGGTCTTGCTTCCGGCCGGTCACCGCGGCACGGCCTTCATCCCGGAACGACACTCCCAGTCGATAGTATCCGCCGTCGCTCAGCAACGGGCCGTTGTGACATTCCACACAGCCGGCTTCACCCTGAAACAATGCCAGTCCTGCTTTCGCGTCGGCCGACAACGCGTCCTTCTCTCCGCCCAGGTATCGGTCGAACGGCGACGGTTCGGTGACCAGAGTGCGCTGAAATGCCGCCAGCGATTTGGCAATGCCGGACCTGTCCGGTTCGCTTTCGAATACGTCCCGGAACATCGAAACGTAACCCGGAATCGCCGCCAGTTCGGCCTCAAGTTCGTCCAGCCGCTGATTCATTTCCACCGTCGACTGAATGGGCCCCAACGCCTGCTCTTCCAGACTGTCCGCGCGGCCGTCCCAGAACAGCGTTTCGAAGAACGCGACGTTCAGGCAGGACTGAGTATTCCGTTCCAATGGCTGCCCTCCCGCGCCAGGTGACACGGCCAGACCGTCTCCGTAGGCTCGATCCGGCAGGTGACACGTGGCACAACTCATCGTGTTGTCACCGGACAGGCGCCGATCGAAGAACAGCTTTCTGCCCAGCTCAACTTTTTCGGGCGTCGTCGGATTGTCAGCGGGAGCCGGAACCCGTTCCGGCAACGGCTCAAACTGCTGCTCATCCGCCGGCTCTGTCGCGACGCAGTGAATTGTTGTTGCGGCGATCAGACAGACCGCGGCGATGCAACGCATTTTTCAGACTCCGCAGTGGGACAGTGATTGTCGGAGATCATGATCGAAAATGTCGTGATGATCGAGCGAACCTCATCGCTCGATGGCTCGCACTGCTCTGGAAGGGCGTTGGAAACAGTCTCGGGTGAAAGAACGAGATGCGGCATTGTGATCGATTCAGAAATCATCGACACTTACTGTCAGACGCGCAACGTCAGACGAATGAGCGATTGTAGGTGCCTGATGCAACCTGACTCCACGGTGTTGACGAGTCGTCTCGTTTTTTCGCAGAATGCCACAGCAGGGGAGCGTTTCCAGTAGCGCAAGATTTTGCTTACGAATTTCGCTGACGCGGGCTGTCATGTCGGCTCATCCCGCGTCGCACTGCCCGACGGGCCTTACGGAGGTGTCCCATGTTGAAGACTGCCGCCCGGATTCTTCTCTTGCTTGCGCCTGCTTCGGTCGCGGCGCAGACCGGCAAGTCGCCGGAACCGTATTCCATCACGTGGCAGACGACCGACGAACAATTCTTCCTGCTGGCACATTCCCTGGGGCGCGACTGGGCTTCACGGGAACTCGGGTTGGGGAAGTACAGCGAAGAGGCCAAGAAAGTTTCCACGGCTAATTTCACGATCCGTAGTGCGCCGGTCTTTGTACCACCGTATCCGCACGTGCAGGGCCTGGTGAAGTTCGTCGGC
>CAZHET010000153.1:0-4626 GCA_964531585.1 uncultured Planctomycetaceae bacterium
TGATAAAGGCAACGCCTGAACCACTTTATATCCACGACAGTGCCATTCGGGACTGGGCTCGTTGCGCAAATTACGGTCCTGCTGGCAGTTACGGCATCATTGCAACGTGCCTGTCCCCTTTCGTCGGGCGCGCAGTGTGCAAACCAGGGGACAGGCACCGAGCCGAAGGTCGCCGAGGGGCGGTCGTTGCCGCGATTTGCGCTCGGAGCCAGTCCCCTTGCCTCCATCGTCGTGAATAATCCGGGCTAGCGGCTGAGGAACGACATCAGGTTGACCAGGTCATCTTGCGTCAGCGCGGTCGCGTAGTTGGCCGGCATCAGGGACAGGGTGCTTTCGATGCGTTCTTCCACCTGGCCGATGCCGACGATCTGCTGTTTGCCTTCAACATCGACGACCTGCAACTGGCGTCCGTCGGGAGATTCCTTCGCGATGCCCGTCACGGTGCGTCCGTCCTTCAACACGAGCACCGTTGTGCGAAACGCAACATCCACATTCGTGTTGGGTTTCAGGACATCTTCCAGCATCCGCACGACTCCGCGAGTGCCGATGCCGTCGAGCTGCGGGCCTGCGACGCCTCCTTCATTGGCCCTTTTGTGGCAGGCCGCGCAGTGTTTCGTGAACAGTGCCTGGCCTGCGGAAGCGTCGCCGTTGCCAAGTCGAACGCGATTGACGACTCGTTCGGTCACCTGCTGCAGGTCTGGCGAATCTTCGGGCAGTCGGTCGCGAAGTGCGTCAACGCGTTCGGCGATTGCGGGGCTGACGGCAGCAAGCTGCTGAGCCAGCCGGTCGTCTCGCAGAACTTCCGCCGATGGGACGCCGTTTTCGATCAGGCTGACCAGCAACTCCGCCGACTGGGTGTCGCCGGCCAGTGAGCGAACCAGGTGCAGGCGCAGCGGCTGGCTGATTTCGGCGAACACGAAACTGAACAGTTGCGTGTCGGTCAGTTGGGCAAGTTTCAGATTCGACTGCATGGCGAATTCGGCAATCAGCCGATCGGCCGACCTGGGCAGCGTTCCAAACTGCAGCATTTCGGCGGCGCTGAGTGCTGACTGGCGCCCGTGGTGCAGCAGCAGTGACTTTGCAGCCAGAGCCCGCGTCGCTCCGTCCAGTTGAATGGCCGGCACGATCTGATTCAACAGCGTCACGTGGCGATCTTCGAGCGTCCCGCCGGAAAGCTGCTGTTCGATCAGAATCATCAGCGCGGATTCCAGACGCCGCGAAGTGGCACCTCGATCAAACTTGTCGGTGTCGGCGACTCGCGGCGAAACGTGGCCGATCGCCAGCCACGCGTAGGCCGGCAATTCGATCCCGTCAACGATTTCGAGATAGCCCATGCGGCCGGCGAACCCCGGCAGTTGCCAGTCGACATCGGTCGCGGCGTCGGATCGCGGTGCCAAAGCGGATTCCAGTTCGGCACCGGTTTCCAGATCTCGCAGCACGACGCGGTTTTGCGGAACGGCCGGCTTGTCGGGTGGTCCGAGATGCCCGCAGATCTGCAGCTTCAGCGCAAACGGCACGACGAATGGTCTGGACCGAAGCACCCCGGTCGCTCGTTCGCCGCCGGGTAGACTGCTGAGAAACGGAACTTCCTGGTTCGTCACATCGGCCCGGCGACGCTGTTCGTAATTCCACTCGACGAACGGCTGCCCGTTCAGCGAGTACTGCCCCCACTGAATGTCGTCGATGCGCGTGCCGGTCAGAATCTGTTCGGCCAGAGCAGCGCTCCACTCACGGAATTCTCGCGGTGTCTGAGTGCCGCGACTTCGAAAACCGTCGAACAGTGATCGCCAGACGGTCGTCTGCAGGTCCTGCCCTTCCGACGTCGGGCGATCTGACGGCAGCGTGCGAGCGAACTCGATCAGGTCACTGACGGAATCATCGCTGACGAAATTTGCCGCATGCTGCAGCAGTGCGGGTTTTTCACTTTCCGCGACGTGGCCGCTGCGAAGAGCCGCCAGTGCCAGAGTTCCGGCGGCAGACGTTTTCAGACCGGGCAGAATATCGACGACCAGTTGAGTGGCCGAGGCCGGTTGCTCGGTTCCGGCGAACCAGTCTGCCGTGTCATCATTGCGAAGCTGGTTCCGCAGCGCAATCCGCAGACCGTGACGCAGATGCACGTCGTCGCGGGGGCACGTCGCCAGTGCGTTGATGACTGCCTTGAGCGTGTCAACGTGCGGGTGTCGGCCGGCGGCATCTGCAGCCGCACGCCGCACGAGCGCGGATTCGTCTTCGAGTCCTCGCCTGATCAGCGCAGCGACCTGCTCGTTGCCGCCGATCTCGCTGCAGACCTTCATCACGTGAACTCGTGAGCGTTCTGAACCGCCGGTGAATGCCGCGTCCAGCGCTTGTACCGTGGCGGAGTGCATTCTTGCCAGCGTCCACAGCAACTGCGGCACCGCCGTATGATCCTGTGACGGGAGGGCGGCGGTCAGTGCCTGCTTCAGTGCGGGAACGGCGGATTTCCCGACACGGTCGACCAGTTCGTCGGCCGCGCGCTGCCGAATCGAATTGCTGCGATGCGACAGAGTCGCGATCAGCTCCGTCGTCTGCGCGGTGCCGAGATTGCGCCCAGCGGCTGGTTCGCCGGCCGTGTCGAGCGAATCGCCTGTGTACGAAACCCGCCAGATGCGGCCTCGTTCGCGATCGCGTCCCGGATGATCGAGCGGCACTTCGTAGTGACCGATGATCCTGTTGTAGAAGTCCGCCACGTACATCGCTCCGTCCGGCCCGACCTGAACGTCCACGGGCCGAAACCACGGATCACCGGCGATCAGGAAATCCGGTTCTTCCTGCAGACGAACGGACGACCCCGTGCGAACGATGCTGTTGCGATGAACCCGGCAGGTCATCACGTTGCCGAGAAACAGGTCGTCGCGATAGTCCTCCGGAAACGCCGTGTGCTGATACTGACAGACTCCGTCTATCGCAGTCGATCCGTGCAGGTGATCCATCACGGGCGGGACGAAACCCAGCCCGTCGTGAGGTCGGCCGAAACTTTCGTAGCTGCCGTCACGAATCACCAGCGTGACGGGCTTTGTGTGGCAGTCTGACGTGAACAGATCTCCGTTGGCGTCGATCGTCATGCCGAACGGATTTACCTGGCCGGACGCAAAGAGTTCGATGCGCGAACCGTCCGGCCAGAAGCGATACACGTTGCCGCTGTGCATCGTGACTTTGTGCCCGTCGGTACCGGACACCGTCGACTGGTTGTTGAACCCGTGACAGGCATAGATCCAGCCGTCGAAGCCCCGGCGAAATGCATTGTTCATGCCGTGAGTATCGCGCGTTGTATCGAAGGGCCCGTACAGCACTTTCGACGTATCGGCTTTTCCGTCGCCGTCGGTGTCTCGCAGAAACAGGATGTCTGGAATGCTGAACACGATGGCTCCGTCCTTGTACGGCAGCAGCCCGATCGGGATGTTCAGGTTGTCGGCGAATGTCGTGACCTTGTCGGCCGAACCGTCGCCGTTGGTGTCTTCCAGAATGCGGATTGAATCGTGTCCTTCACCGCCGTCCGCCGGAAACGGATAGTGAGTGGACATCGTGACCCACAGCCGCCCGTCGGCATCAAAAGCCATGTTCAGCGGCTTCTGAATCTGCGGTTCCGCGGCAAACAGATTGACGGAAAAGCCGTCCGGCACAGTCAGTGTCTGCAGTTCATCCGCCGGACTCAGCGGTTCAGTCGGCCGAATCGTTGACTGAAAGACGTCGTCCTGAGCAAACAATGCCGGCTGCAGGACAGGCAGCGTTATCAGCAGCGACAACAAGACGGTGACAGATTTCATAAGCGGTGTGCAGCTTCGTGGTGTGTGAACAGGCAGCATGTGAAGTTGTCATCAGCAGGGAGGAACAAGGAAGCACGCTTTCAGGAACGAGCACTAAGAGGCTCTAACAAAACCGGGCACCCTTGCAAGTCAATAACTCCATGCGACTTTTGCTTCGCCCGGGAGCCAGTCCCGGTTTTGTCAGGCGATCTAAGACTTTGGCGGCAGGAGTTCTACCACCGCGTTGCACATTGTGGCGATGCCGGTTCGCAGCGTGAGTTCGAAGTCCGGATAGTAGGCCGCGGAATGCAGCGACGGCGGTGTCCGGCCGGCCATGCGGAACTGGTCCAGCCGGCGCTGACTGACGCTGCCGAGCCGGTACATGAACACGGGAACGCCCGCTTCGCCGTACAGGCTGAAATCCTCTGCTCCCATTACGGGCTCGACTTCTTCGACGTTTTCTTCGCCCAGCGTGCGAACGAACACCGGAACAAGTCGCGCGACCAGGTCGTCATCGTTGTACAACGACGGGGAACCTTCTGAATACCGCACATCCGGTGCTTCGGCCCGGTGACTCGCGGCCACCGCTTTCGCTTTGCGTTCGATCGCTTCCAGCAGGTGTTTGCGGACGTCGGTCGCATAGCTGCGTACGGTCAGTTGCAGGCGGCATTCGTCGCTGATGATGTTGTGTTTCGTGCCGCCGTGGATCGAACCGACGGTGATGACGGCAGGTTCCTGAGGATCGATTTCGCGACTAACAATCGACTGCAGTGCCACGACCAGTTCGGCGGCCTGGACAATCGGATCAACAGTCGTGTGAGGAGCCGAGCCGTGCCCGCGCGCCCCCGACGAGCCCCCCACG
>CAZHET010000153.1:4636-12627 GCA_964531585.1 uncultured Planctomycetaceae bacterium
GTGCAAAGCCGGCTCGATAGCCCACTTTGCCGGCGGCCTGATCGTGAGCCACGTGCAGTGCCAGGCCGAAGTCGGGCTTCGGAAATCGCGTGAACAGGCCGTCGTCGAGCATCGCTTTGGCTCCGCCGACTCGTTCTTCCGCCGGCTGACCAATCAGCATCAGAGTCCCCTGCCACTGATCCCGGTGTTCGGCCAGAAAGCGGGCGACTCCAACCAGGCTGGTCATGTGAATATCGTGCCCGCAGGCATGCATGACTCCCGCGTTGCTGCCGTCTTCGCTGGTCACGGTCACCGTTGAGGCATAGTCCAGCCCGGTGGCTTCCTTCACGGGCAGCGCGTCGAGATCCGTTCGCAGCAGGACGGTCGGACCGTCGCCGTTTTTCAGAATCGCGACCACTCCGTAGCCGCCGACGCCGGACGTGACGTCGTATCCTGCGGACCGCCATTCGTCGGCGATGCGGGTGGATGTTTCCTGTTCCTGAAACGACAGTTCCGGATGACTGTGCAGGTGAAAGTACAGACTGACCAGCGAATCCAGATTCGCTTCGGTCCAGTCGGCCGGGGACTGAGCAGGACACGAACCTGCCAGGACAGCGGGAAGCAGGATTGCCAAATAACCAGCCAGCGTTTTCATGTTGCGAATGCCATGCAGTGACGTTGAATGCCGGCGACACCGCCGAATGCGGTGGTCGCCCTGCAGGAGTGTACCGGATGGCGATTCGTATTTCACAAGCAAAGCGGCCGTCGCAAGCAAAGCGGCCGTCACGAAACACGGCGGTATTCGAAAACAAGGCGGCATTCAAAAACAAAGCGGCCCGCGTCTGGAGGGAAGACGCGGGCCGCGAGAACCTGACCGTGCGACACGGCAGGGGAATTTGATTGTCAGACGGAATCCGTCCGCCGGCCGGTTACTGAACTTCGCGAGCTTCCGGTGGCAGCGGGACCAGTTCTTCGCTGACGTCCGCGGAATCCGTCACCAGTTCGGCATTCAGCGGAGTCTCGGACTGTGACAGCCGAGTGGTTCGGCGGTCCAGGATGACTCGTGCCGCTTCGCGAACTTCTGTCTGGCTCAGGCGACGCAGGTCACCCAGCCTGGTCAGCGGTTCGATCAGCGAAGACACTCGCACGATTGTCGATTCCATCATGGCGATCTCAACCAGCGTGCGACGCAATCCGTCCAGCGAATGGATATGGCTGGCAACTTCGTGCTGGAAGTCGTCCAGAATTTCCAGATTCTGAATCGCCGCGGCGACGCGAGTCGTCTGCTGTCCGAGCGAAGCCTGCAGACTGACAAGGCCGTCCAGATTCTGCTGCGCGGTATCCAGTTGAATGCTGTCGCCGCTGAGCACGTGGTTCATCGCCACCATGACGCAGGCGTTGTCCTGGGCGGTTTTCAGATCGTCGCCGGATTCGATGAGCTGCGACTTCAGTTCACCAAAGTTCGCGACAACCTGCTGAGCATTCTGCAGATCGGCAGCGGCTGCGACGACCGAGTTCTTCAGTCCGATGAATTCGTCGAACTGCTGAGCCGCAACCTGCAGTTCATTTGACTGAGCGGCGACTCGCTGAGTCAGTTCGTCAAGCTGAGCCAGGCTGGTGCCTGCTCGTTCGACGTTTGCGGATGCTGCAATGACGTTGTCCTGCAGAGCGACGAATTCGTTGAACTTTGCCGACGCAATCTTCAGGTCGTCGGATTCCCCGATGACTCGCTGCGTCAGTTCCGCCAGTTCAGCAATGCTTTCGCTGGCCTGTTCGTAGCCGTTGGATGCGGCAATCAGACGGCTCTGCAGAGCTTCGATTCCGGCCAGCGAGTTACTGGCAATTTCCGTCTGTTCGCTGCCGCTCAGCAGGCTGCTGCGCAGGTTTTCCAGGCGGGCAATCTGTTCGAACGCTCCGTCGGTCTGCTGACGTCCGGCGATGACACGGTTCTGAACCGCCGCGATGCGGTCCAGAGCAGACAAGGCCACCGTGGCTGCTTCCGCTTCGTTCTGAATGCGGTTTCGCAGCGTTTCCATGCGGGCCAGCGAGACATCGACGTTCCGCAGACGCTGAGCCTGATCTTCCAGGCTCGTCAGCAGGTCGTTGGTCTTCCAGACCGAATCGCGGCTGCCGACCAGTTTCTTCATATTGCCTTCGGACAGGTCCAGGCGAGTCTGAATTCCATCCAGCCGGCCCTTCAGTGGACCGACCATCATCAACTGCATTCCAAAAAACACAACTGCCAGCGACATCAGCATCGTAGCCCACATGAAGTTGCGGTAACTGCGTATCTGATTCGCGGTGGAACGTCGAATTGTCGTTGAAGTACTCAAGGGGTTCCTCCTTTTTATTCTGTGTCGCAAAGTGGGGAAAAGTCGCCTGGCGGCCGGTGGCCGCTCGCCGTGCATCCGGCAGAAACAGCCGGAATACCGCAAGAGGTGTGGCTTCACTGACAAGTATCGCCACCCGGAAACACCGCGATTTGCCCAATCGGAAGCGTGCGGCACATATTGCCGAAACTCAATCCGCGCGGATCAGGCTGTACCATCCCTGCTGATTCGTGGCAGGTTTTGCGCGTACACCGGAAGTTCGTGCGTGCGAAAACGGAATTCTGAGCCGCCTGACAAAGGTGGACTCAAGTTCCAGCGGTCCGCGCAGCTTGTTCGACCCGCGCGGCAGTCGTACACTCGAACGGCGTTGCCCGATTTCAGCTCCGATGGAGGAATCCTGTCATGCGCCGAACCGTCCTGATTCTCCTCATTGCCGCGGCCGCACGTGGGGGAATCGCTGCCGAACGCAATGTGATCTTTTTTGTCACCGACGACGAGAGCCCGACACTCGGCTGCTACGGTGACTCCGTGGCTGTGACGCCTGCCATCGACGCGATCGCGGCCGACGGGACGCTGTTCAATAACGCGTTCGCCACGACTGCAAGCTGCAGCGCCAGCCGGTCCGTGATCATGTCCGGACTGCACAACCACACGAACGGCCAGTACGGCCACCAGCATGACTTTCACAAGTTTTCATCGTTTCACAACGTCATCAGTCTGGCTCTGCCGCGAGTGATGGCGAACGCTGGCTACCGGACGGCTCAGGCCGGCAAGTATCACGTCGCACCGGAACAGGTCTACCACTTCCAGACCTGGCTGAAAGGCAACAGTCGCAATGCGGTCCAGATGGCCGACCAGTGCCGGGATTTCATCACCGACACGTCGAGCGACAAGCCGTTCTTCCTGTACTTCGCAACCAGCGATCCTCACCGCGGCGGCGGCACGGACCAGTCGTCCGGGCGAGAACTCAAGCCCGATCTGTTCGGAAACAAACCAAACGATGGAGCCTATCCGGGAGTCAGCGAGGTTTTTTACAACCCGGCCGATGTGCCGATTCCGTACTTTCTGCCCGACACGCCGGAGACTCGCGAGGAGCTGGCACAATATTACCAGTCGTGTTCCCGCGTCGATCAGGGAGTTGCCCGGCTGGTCGAAATCCTGAAAGAAGCGGACCTGTACGACAAGACGTTGTTTGTCTTCACGTCCGACCACGGAATGGCGTTTTCCGGCGGCAAGACGACAGTTTACGAAGGCGGCCTGAAGGTGCCCTTCATTGTCCGCAATCCGTACGAACCGCGTCGCGGAGTCACATCGAACGCCATGATCAGTCATGTCGACATCACGCCGTCGCTGCTGGACTTCGCCGGCGGCCTGGATGCGGACACGAATGCCCCCAAGAACATGATCGATGCCGACGAGTTCTGGAAGTCGAAGGACTACGCCAACCGCGAGAACCGCGGAGTCGGCAACCTGAAACGCTATCACGGCAGGTCGTGGCTTCCGATTCTCGGCCAGCCCGACGCGCAGCACCACGACACGATCTTCGCGTCGCACACGTTCCACGAGATTCAGATGTACTACCCGATGCGAGTTGTCCGCGACCGCAAGTACAAACTGATCTGGAACATCGCTCACCCGCTGCCGTACCCGTTCGCGTCGGACCTGTGGGCGGCGTCAAGCTGGCAGGCGCAGTTTCAGAAAAGCATGGACGCGCCGTACGGTCAGAAGACCGTTGGCGAATACATCCACCGTCCGCAATTCGAACTGTTTGATATCGCCAGCGATCCCATGGAAACCAGGAACCTTGCCTACCAGCCGGATGCCTCCGACGTGCTGGCGACCTACCAGGCGAAGCTGAAGCAGATGCAGAAAGAACTGGGCGACCCATGGATCATGAAGTGGGATTACGAATGAGCTACACTGCCTCGAGTCGCAGTTCAGCGGATCACATTCCAGGAAGTCGCGGAAATGACGCTCACGCAGGGACGGGAAGTCAAGCTGAGATAATGTTGCTGCAGGGCACGGAGACGCCGTCGGTGAAGTGAATCCCTTCGCGGCGGCATTCTGCTGACGCGACTTCCGGTCATTCACTTGTGAGCGAACGAGTTCTGGTCTTCCGGCCCATGTTGCGCCAGAAACTCCACGTCAAGCATTTTCACATGGACGGGCGGGCCTGAACTCCGGCGTACGCCGAGCAAGGTGCGTGCGTCGGCAGCCGGATAAAGACTGACGGCAATCTGCCTTGTACCGCCTTCGGGTGGTGCCATTAAGGAACCACACCAGTATTCCATACCGTCGACTCGCTTTGCGAATGACGCCGGGCGGGCGTACTTCGCAAGCTGCCTTTGAGCTTGGCGCGGAACTCCCTCAAGCAGCCTGGGATCGTCTCTCATCAGGCTCCCAGCGCTTTCCATTTCCGTGAGTGCGCCGGATTCATCCGGCGCGCGAATGGCGAACAACCCGGCCTCCCACTGTGCGACAGGCTGTAACCGGCGGCTGTCTATGTTGTGCAACGGTATGGTGGCCGGATCGAACGTCATGAACACGCTGACGCGGCCCTGGGAATCGGCGGTGACGGGTCGCTCACCCAGTGGGGATCCGTCCAGCAACATGATTTCGACATCACATGATACTGCAGCGAAGGGCGGCTTTACGGAGCCACCACAACCGCTCAATCCAGTTGTCGCGAACAGGCTGGCGACCAATAAAGAAATCCGCACGGCAACTCCCTCCGATTGTGCTACCACTCCGCCCCGGTAACCTCCCCGCCATCCCGCGAACCAATCGCGCGCCAGACTTCGCCATCAATCGAATCGCTCACAGTCCGTACGCTGCCGTCACATAACAACAGGGAGACCGCGTCTGCATGGAGGCTTGTGGGCGGAACAACAGGGGAGCGAGCGTCCGCGGATTCAAGTGATCCGTTTACGCAGGGCGGCGAGTTCGGTGTGAGGAAATGGTTGTAGCCCGGAAACCAGACAGTAAACGCGCTGTTCGTGCCGAGCACGCCCGGAAATGGGGTCGTGCGACGAGCGCGACAGGCGTCGGCGAGTTCTCGCTCGCGGCCCTTGCCGGCTATTGGACCAGGCAGAAACCACAGGAACCGATTTGGCTCTGCACGCAGTTCGGATTCACTCAGTTCACCGACAAAGCTGGCAGCGCATAGTCGTTCCGAGTAACACGCGGTATTTGAGAGCCCATCTGAAATTTCACGCAATGGCCGGTGTTCATTGATCGAAAGAATTCCGTTACCATCCATCACGTAGCGACTGCTTTCGCGGAGATAGAACTCAGACCCGCTGTTGATATGGTAGTTCACTTCGCCTGCACCTGCCCTGGTCCGCGGATCTTCCGGACACGCGAAGACGGACGGAGCTATCCCATCACCATGGTGTTCCAGAAATGGCGCGAGTTCCTGGAACGCAGAAGCGGCAGAAGTCGGCATCTCTGACTTCGCGTTAGTGAAGTTGTGAAACGCGACGCCGATCTGGTGCAGATTTGAACGGCACTGCAATAGCCGCGCGCTCGCACGGGAATTTTGAATCGCAGGCAACAGAATACTTAGAAGGAGTGCCACGATCCCGATTGTGACGACTACTTCGACCATCGTGAATCCTGCTCTGTCCCGTTCCATCGGTTCATCTCTCCGGCATTTCTGCCACAGAACTTTAGTGACCAGGCACCGCCCCCGAGTACTGCCCCGTTCTGCGCTCAGCGGGGCTTGTTTACACACATGTTACTGAATGCACGGGCCGGAAACAACGTTAGCTCTCCGGGGACAGACGGCGCGCCGTGGCAATACTGCAAGACTTGAATCCGTATCCGTCTGACGACATGTCCGGGGCACCGGAGTCTTGCTCAGAATGCCGTTTCAAAGTCATTGACCATATAATGCACGTTGCCGACCTGCCGGTACACCTCGTAGCGCAGAATTCCCGTCCCTTGCGGCAGCGTCAGGGTATGTGAATACGCAAATACTGGTACCGGTAGTCCCGGACCCGGCATCTGCCACCAGTACGTAGCGACATGACCGTAGGTCGCGGATGCAAATTGCTCCCATAGAACAACATTCTGATTGTTTTGCACTACGATTTTTTTCTTGGTGATCGCAGCTCCGAAGCCAGCGGGAGCGCCCCAGCTCAATTCCTGTGGTGTCGTCTTCGTCACCATTTGCTGGGCAAGCGACGTTCGTGAGCCCAGAACAAAAAGGCACATGATCAGCGACAATCTCGTCACATTCTACAACATGCTCCCCGCCCCCTAAACAGACGCCACACGAAGCTCGACACCAGCGTATCGAATGCCGCGTGAAGTTTCGCACGGGGGGGGGGGATGTCAAGCTCGCTGCAAGAGGATTCCAGCAAGGAAGCTGAAATCCTCGCCCGGTGCTCGGGGGTGCTCGGGGGCCAACCGCGGGGGTGCTCGGGGGCCAACCGGGCGGATCGTGTCTGCTGACGCAACCCGCGGGTCACAAAGCATTCGCCGCCTTCAGTGCAGGCATCGCGGTCAACAAGCTGGTTATCCGGGCCCCATCACCTGCCGCGACCTGTTGCACCAGTAGTTGAACCGGGTACTGCCTTCTTCCGCTTCGCGCTGCAGATCGGGATTACCAGTGACATACATCGCCATGCTGCGGAGGTTCATGCAGACCGGCAGCAGTGACGTTGGCTGTCCCTCAAACTTGCGTTGATATGACATTGCTGGCTTTCCTGAATTAGTACAGTGTCAGGCGTGCGCGGCAGGCTGTGGGCGATTGCCACAGCGCACGAACAAGGACAGTCGGAGAAACGCTAAGTGAGGTTGCTGGCCTCGATGTTCTGGAAACCAGAAATCTGGCCTACCAGCCGGATGCCTCCGACGTGCTGGCGACCTACCAGGCGAAGCTGAAGCAGATGCAGAAAGAACTCGGCGACCCGTGGATCATGAAGTGGGATTACGAATGAGCTGCGCCTCACTTCAAACTCAGGCGTTCGTCGACATCGAATGCATCACGGACTGCTGGTCGTTCGGGTGATGCCGTTCGAGTGATCGGGGGATGCGGAGGCGATTCTTTCGATCGTGCCGCGTGATTCCTCGGCGTGGCCGTGGTAAACTGCTGCTAACTCCTGCCACTCCATCCGCGCGAAACAAGACTATGCCTGTTCGAGCTACTCTGCTGTCACTTGTCGCAGCCGTCGCCTGCCAGATCACTTGCGCCGACGATCAGATCCGGTTGCTGCCGGAATCCTTCCACCTGAACGGCAGCGAAGCACGGCACCGTGTGCTTGTTGAAACGTTCGATGCTGACATCGCTCGCGGTCCGGCTGGCGATGACGTGAAGCTGAAGACGGACGATGAGACCATCGCACGCATTGAAGGCGGAGTTCTCGTTCCTGTCGCCAATGGCACGACGACCGTCAGAGCAATTCGCAGCGGCGAAGCGATCGCGTCGGCGGAAGTCACCGTCACCAGGACCGACGAGCCGTTCCACTGGACGTTCCGCAATCACGTCCAGTCAGTGCTGGCGAAGCAGGGATGCAACGGCGGTGCGTGTCACGGAGCACTCGCGGGCAAGGGCGGGTTCAAGCTTTCGCTGCGAGGCTACGACCCGGACCGCGACCATTTTAACATCACCACTCAGCAGCGCGGCAGGCGCGTGAATCTGGCCGATCCGGCAATGAGCCTGCTGCTGACAAAGCCAAC
>CAZHET010000154.1:0-6493 GCA_964531585.1 uncultured Planctomycetaceae bacterium
TCGCGGGCATATTCTTCCAGCGTGTAGTTCATGCTGGATTCGAAATTGGTCTGCGAGCCATCGTAGTCGACTCCCAGCCCGCCGCCGACGTCCATGTACTTTAAGCCTGCACCGCGCTGGACGAGGTCTGCGTAGACTCGTGACGACTCGTTGAGGGCCGCCTTCACCTGGCGGATGTTCGTGATCTGACTGCCCAGGTGAAAATGAAGCAGATGGAAGCAGTCTTCCATGCCGCGCTTTGTCAGTTCATCCAGCGCCAGCAGAATTTCATTTACGCGCAAGCCGAACTTGGAACGATAGCCACCGGACGACTGCCAGCGGCCGGCACCCCGAGCCGCCAGCTTGACCCGCATGCCGATGGCCGGCCGAACTCCCAGGCGTTCGGCATGATCAAGGATCAGCTGCAGTTCCGTGTATTTTTCCACAACAGGGATCACGTGGCGGCCGACCTTTTGTGCCAGCAGCGCCATCTCGATGAATTCGCTGTCCTTAAAACCGTTGCAGATGATGGGAGTCTCCGGGCTCGTCATCGCCACCACTGCCAGCAGTTCCGGCTTGCTGCCTGCTTCCAGTCCAAATCCGTATTCGCGCCCGTAGTGAACGATCTTTTCGACGACCTCGCGCTGCTGATTCACCTTGATGGGATACACGCACGAATACTGGCCCTGATAGTTGTGCTCGCGAATGGCATCGGAAAACGCCGTGTGCAGCGCCTTCAGCCGGTCGCGGATGATGCCGTTGAAACGCAGCAACACAGGCACGTCCAGTCCGCGCACCTGCAGGCGTTCGATCAGCTCTTTCAGATCCAGTGACCGGTGAGGATCGCGGTCCGGATGAACCCGCAGATTTCCGTCGTTGCCAACCGAAAAGTAGCCGTGGCCCCAGCGTGGCACGTCGAACATTTCGGCAGCATCAGTCGCTGACCAGGGTACAGTCGTGGGGTCGATCATCCGGAATCTCGCTGGGAAAAGCAGGCTGTGCCGCAGTGCGACGGAGCGGGAAGTTATCTGAAACAGAAAGAACAGCCGAACGGTTCCGGTGAACCCGGATCAGTCGGCTGTGTGCGCATTGATGGCGGATCCGACCCCCGCGGGACTGGTTCCCGCGGAAACGACTGTCGCCGGCATGGCCCGCTGCACAGCTCGCCGGAACTAAGACCAGCCTGCGTGCAGCTCGCCGTGTGACACCGGCCTGCTCACGCCTTGATCCTGCCGCCCGCGTTGCCGTTGCGGTTCATCAGCCAGATCAGGATCGGGCTGGCGACGTAAATCGAACTGTACGTACCCACGATCACGCCGATGGTCAGGCAAAACGCGAAGCCGTGAATCCCTTCGCCACCAATGACGTACAGAATGATGACCACCAGGAACGTGGTCAAAGATGTCAGCAGCGTTCGGGACAGAGTCTGGTTCAGTGCCGTATTGACGATCTCGGGCGTCATCCCGGGGTTCTTGCCGCGAACTTCCCGGATGCGGTCGAAGACGACAATTGTGTCGTTCAGCGAATAGCCCACGATCGTCAAAAACGCGGCGATCATCGGCAGATTTATGCGGAAGTCCTGCAGCAGCAGCGCCTTGCCGATCGGGTTGCCGCTCAGGATCGACGCCAGGGCGACCATACCCACAACGATCAGGACGTCATGGACCAGCGCTGCCACCGCCGCAAACCCGAAAGTGATCCTTTGGAACCGGAACCAGATGTATCCCACGATGGCCACCAGGCTGAACAGGATGGCCATCAGGGCATCAACTTTCATCTCGTCGGCCACGGCGCTGGCAAACGTGTTCACTTCGTCAAACAACGGGCTGGTTTCCAGTTCCTGCTGCATGTCGGCAAGAGCGGTGGCAAAGTCTTCCCGTTGAATCACGGACCCCGTCCGTACGACGACCTTCGAAAACTTGTGAACTTCATTGGTGCCGGCGTCTTTTCCGGAACCTTCCAGGCCCTCGATCGCAATCAGTTCTGTCAGGTCGGGGTATTTTTCGTCAGTTCCGGATTTCTGCTCACTGAATGCGTCCGCCAGCATGTCTCGAATCGTGCCGACGGCGACTTCCTGCGAAAGCGTTATGTCCGCCGAATGTCCTCCGCTGAACCGACGCAGCTTCAGGGCTTCGGCTGATTCGTCTTCGTCAGCAATCGTGATCTCGCTGATGTTGCCGTAGCTCATAGACACTTTCAGCAGATGCATTGCCGGGTCGTCCCGGAACGCTTCGAAGACTCTGTTGCGGACGCGGTCTTCGGCAGACTCCTCGAGCCCTTCGGTCGCCGCGGAATCGCTTTCCGTGGTACGCAGCCGGAAGTGCTTTCCCGCGGAGCCGGTGTCTTCGCCGGCAAGCGTCAGCCGTTCCACGGTGAACGTGTCCGAGAACTGCGTCGTCAGGACTTTCTGAACGGCCTCGGTATCGGCGGGTTCCGTCAGCTGAAACGTCACCATTGTGCCGCCGGTGAAGTCGATGTCGTAGTTGTTGTCCCGTGCGGAAAACGCGATCACTCCGATCAGAATCAAAGCGGCTGACAGGATGCCGCAGGCCTTCTGCTTGCCGACGAAATTCCAGTTCGTATTTCCCACAAGGCTGGCCATGCTGAGCTTCCTGAGCCAGCGTTTCTTTTCGGCCAGATCAAACAGCAGGCGGCCGACAAACAGCGCGGTGAACATGCTCATCACAATGCCGATAAACAGCGTGACGGCGAATCCCTTCACCTGATCGGTTCCGATTGCGAACAGAATCACGGCTGTAATCAGCGTCGTGACGTTGGCGTCGACGATCGTCGACAGCGCTTTCGAGAAACCATTCTGGATCGACATTCTCAGGCTCGATCCACGTGTGGTCTCCTCTCGCATACGTTCAAAGATCAGTACATTGGCGTCAACCGCCATACCGATTGTCAGCACAAATCCGGCCAGTCCGGGCAGAGTGAATGTCGCACGGATGCCAATCATAACCGCCAGCACCAGCACCAGGTTCAGCAGCAGGCAGACAACCGCAACGATGCCGGAAAAGCGGTAGTAGACCAGCATGAACACCACCACGGCACCCGCCGCAATGCCGATGGCACTGACGCCTTTGTTGCGAACATCTTCTCCCAGAGTCGGGTCCACAGTCGCTTCGCTGAGCGGCTTGGGATCGATGGGAACTTCCAGCGCACCAGCGTTCAGGACGTCGGCGAGTTCTCTCGTTTCCGCCGCAGTGAAGTCACCCGAAATCTGGCCGTTGTCGGTGATGACGCTGATGATGTTCGGAGCGCTGTAGACTTTGCCGTCCAGAATAATGGCCAGTGCCCGCTGAGCCCGCCCCGTCTTCGGCTGGTATTCGCCGGTCAGGCGGCCGAACAGAAATGCCCCCCGCTGATTGAAACGGAAAGACACCATCTGCTGTCCGTCTTCCGGATCGATGCCGGGAGTGGCAGAGGTCAGATACTTGCCGCTGACACGGTCGTCGACCGGCTGAACCAGCAGCAGGTATTCTTCGGAACTGTACTTCTCTGTCTGGCCATCGACGGTTCGCAGCAGTTCGACCGGTCGGCGCACGGCGTCATCGCGATCAAGCAGCTTCGGCTCACCTGCTTTTTCGTAGGCCGGCAGCCACATCGCCTGAACCTGATTGTCGGGGCCGAACAACTGCTTTTCGGAAACATCCAGTTGCCTGGCGCGCTGCACCAGTGCCGTTTCTTCGTTGGCATTCGCCAGGATGTGGAATTCCAGGCGGCCCAGCTTGGTGATCCGACGTTTGATTTCGTCGACGGCCTGAGGATCCTGTCCCGGAACAATGACTTCGATGCGGTCCGCACCAACCTGCCGCACGGTGATTTCCTGCGTTCCCGACGGGTCAATGCGTTTGGCGACGGCTCCGGCCATCTTGCCCATCAGTTCGTCGTCGATACGCTTGCCTTGTTCGGGCTTTACCTGGAACACCATGTTTGTCCCGCCAGCAAGGTCGATTCCCAGACGAATGACGTCTGAAACCGGTTCGCCGCGAATCGCCTGGACCACGAACGGTGTCAGCCCGATCGTCAGTGCCAGCAGGGTCGTACCGATGCGGGTTGCCATCTCGCGCACATTGAGTGCTCTGGCAATCAGCGCACCGATCACGAACGGCCCGATCAGGACCAGGACCACGGTGAGCAGTGCCAGAAAGATGCTGCCACCACTGGCACCGGCAGACTGAGCCGCCTGGCCGGCCACTTCCACGGCGTCGGACGCGCTTTCCGTGGCGGTCTGAGTCGTTTCCGGGGCAGTGCCGGTTTCCTGCAACGCGAGTGTCAGCACTCGATTAAACACGTCGAACATTCGGAAAGGTTCCTGATGAATTTCCAAGACCGTCGTCGTGACGAGTCATAAACAAGGTCAGCCGTTGACCGTGTCAGGCAGGCGCAGTGGCTGCACTTCACGATTCACTTTGAGTTATCTGTGTCGGCGTTGTCGTCGTACACGCTCTGAATGCTGCTGCGAACGAACTTAATTCGCGTTCCGTCATCGACCTTCAGCGTCACACGGTCGGAATTCAGGTCCACAATTGTGCCGATCACGCCGCCGATCGTGACCACTTTGTCATTCTTCTTGATCGCGGACAGCATCTCCTTCCGCTTGCGGGCCTCCCGCTGCTGGGGGCGGATCATAATGAAGTAGAAGAACAGGCCGATGGCCATGATCGGCAGAAGCGGGCCAAATGGACTGACCGGCTCAGCGGCAGCTCCGCCGTTCCCGCCGGCCGGTGCCTCCCCTTGAGCGAACAGCAGCAGACTGGCGACATCAGCGGTCAGGCTGGAAAGTGTCACAGAGGAATCCCATACGGTTGAACAGAGGCGGGTGGAAAAGTAACCGCCGCGTCAGGACGTCACTTCAGCAGAGAAAACGAGTGGCATCCGGATGCCGCCGCACGGCTGGCACTGCCCGGCGGACTCTTGACGCTGCCACCCCGCTTGTCCGGAAAAACGCGGTATCTTAGGACTGCGTCTGCCAGCGAGCAAGCTGACTGCTGCGGAACTGAGCGGCCCTGCCGTCGATTACCGCTTTTCGGAGTTCCCGCACCAGCCGCTGGTAGAAACTGATGTTGTGCAGCGACAGCAGCATCGGTCCGAGCATCTCCTTCGCTACGAACAGGTGCCGCAGGTAGGCTCGGGAATACCGCGTGCAGGCCGTGCAGTCACACTCCGGGTCCAGCGGTCGCTCGTCGTGCTGATGGACGGCGTTCCGCAAACGGACGTGCCCCTCGCTGGTAAACGCCATCGCGTTGCGGCCGTTGCGAGTCGGCATGACGCAGTCAAACAGGTCCACCCCGCGGCAGACGGCTTCCAGAATGTCCGCCGGAGTTCCCACTCCCATCAGATATCGCGGGCGATCCTCGGGGAGCAGCGGAACGGTGAAGTCCAGCGTGCGGTACATGTCCGGAGGTGACTCGCCGACGCTGAGTCCGCCCACAGCGTAGCCCGGAAAATCGATCGGCAGCAGTCCTTCCGCCGATCGCGTTCGCATCGCTTCGTCTGTTCCGCCCTGAACAATGCCGAACAATGCCTGATCGTCCCTCCGCTGAGCATCCCGGCAGCGTCTGGCCCACAGCGTTGTCCGGTCGACCGCTGCCCGAATGCGTTCCAGTCCATCGTCGGCCGGCAGGCATTCGTCCAGACACATGATGCAGTCGGCTCCCAGATCCTCCTGAAACTTCACGGCCTGTTCCGGCGAAAGCTCCAGGAACCGTCCGTCGATGTGCGATTTGAAGACGACCCTGTCGTCATCGAGTTTTCTCAACTGAGCGAGACTGAAGACCTGAAACCCGCCGCTGTCCGTCAGAATCGGCCCGTCCCAGTCCATGAACCGGTGCAGCCCGCCGAGTTCTTTGACAATCTCCGAGCCCGGCCGCAGAGCCAGGTGGTACGTGTTGGCCAGCACCATCTGAGCTCCGGCAGTTCGAAGCTGCTCGGGCAGCAGCCCCTTGACCGTGGCCAGCGTACCGACCGGCATAAACGCCGGAGTTTCCACAACCCCATGCGGCGTCACCCACCGCCCCGCACGAGCGAAAGTTGCGTGATCGACGGCATCGAGATGAAAGGTGAAGGCAGACATTCCCTGGCTTTGCAAATTCCCCGGCGAGCGGCCCGACGTCAGTCCGCCACCGTGCTGTCGCCGTGCCGGCGTATCGCGTCGTGTCGTGAAAGCGAACTCACGTCGCGCTGCTCGCCGGGCTCTGCTTCGTCAGCAACGACACGACGACCAGGGTTGCGAAGCCCAGTGGGATGGTGACGATGCCGGGCTGCGTGAACGGCGTCAACGCGGCTTCGGCCGGAAGACCGTAGACCGCCGTGAAGGTATCGCTGCTGAGCAGAACCCATCCCAGAGAACTCACCATCCCCACCACGATCGCCGCGATCACTCCCTGTCGAGTGACGCCATTCCAGAACAGAATCATCACCAGCGACGGCAGGTTCGCCGACGCAGCGATGCTGAACGCCCAGCCGACCAGGTAGCTGACGTTCAGGCCCTTGAACAGAATTCCCA
>CAZHET010000154.1:6503-12595 GCA_964531585.1 uncultured Planctomycetaceae bacterium
CAAACGGAACGCCAGGTAGCCGCCGAGGAAAACGCGGAACGCGGCGCCCTCGTGGTGTCGCACGCGCCTCGTCCGGAGCAGGAACGCGAGCCCCACGAGGAAGGAGACGTTCAGGCCCTTGAACAGAATTCCCAGCACGATCCCGACCGCTCCCACGACGACAGACGAAATCTTCGCCAGCCGCACCTGTTCCTCATCGTTGATATCCCACGACGTCAGATTCTTCAGCAGATCGTGAACGACGGCACCGGCGGAAGCGAGAATCAAACCGCTGACCGTTCCCAGCACGGTCGTAAACGCGATCGCCGAAATCGCGGCGAACAGCCACGTGTTCATGCTCTTCGCCAGCAACGGAGCCGCCATGTTGTTGTCGGTCACATCCATCGCGCCGCTGGTCATGGCTCCAAGACCGATGTACAGAGTCAGCACGTAGAAGAAGCCAATGCTGGCGATCCCGACGATGGTGCTCTTGCGAGCTGCGCTTTCATCCTTCACCGTGTAGTAGCGAATCAGAATGTGAGGCAGCGATGCCGTGCCGCAGAACAACGCCAGCATGAGCGACAGAAAATTCAGCTTGCCGATCGGGTCGGTGCCTCGAATGCCGGCAAACTTCGGGTGCTCGCCCGGTCGCAGAATTTCGCTGCCCGGTGTCGGCTTCTGATAGTAGACCGTTGTCGCGAGTTCCTCCGCGTCAGTGATCGTCTCGCTCCGCCACAGAATAATTTCGCTTTGCTGGAATGTGCTGAAGAAGCCCAGCAGGCTGACCGGGCCGGTGCGGTCCTGGTCGTTGGGAAGCCGACTGACTCGACCGACGGGATAGAGCTGTGTTTCGCCATCGCCTTTGCCTTTCGGCAGACCATTGACGAATGTCCTGCCGTCGATTGTTTGCACCGTCTGAGTTTCCGTCAGCACGGACGGTGCGTCGCCGCGAGTTTCGATCCGCCACACGGAAACTCGATCGGTGGTGGCATCGCGAAACCGCAGGTACGGCTTTGACTGCCAGCCGCCGGTCGCCGTCACATATTCCGCTCCGAGATTTGCCTGCAGTTCCGTCACGACGTCGGAGTTCTCGATGCCGTCGATCAGCCCGCCGTCGGTCGAATACACTCGCGACAAATCTCCGGCAGTGCTGATCGTGCGAAATTCATGGGCCGACGGATCAGCCGGTTTCGTCGAGAATCCGCGTTCCAGCAGCATCCAGGTCAGAATCGCGCTGAATACCACCAGCAGCGATCCTTTCAGAAACTGCACCCACGTCGTCGACACCATTCCGGCGGTGACCACGATCAGAATCACGACAGCTCCGACAATCACCACACCCAGCCAGTGCTCGTCAAAGCCCAGCAGCGGCTGCACGAGTGCTCCGGCACCCACCATCTGCGGAATCAAATAAAACACACTGACCACCAGCGTGCTGATGCCCGCGGCGACTTTGATTCCCTTCGAGTTGAACTTCGCGTCGAGTGCATCCGCGAATGTGAACTTGCCGAGCCGCTTCATGGGCTCCGCGACGACGAACAGTGCGACGATCCAGCCCGCGAGATAGCCGATGGAATACAGAAATCCGTCGTACCCGTAGAAGGCAATCATCCCGCAGATGCCCAGGAATGAGGCCGCGGACAGGTAATCGCCGGCGAAGGCGACTCCGTTCACAAACCACGGAATCTGACCGTGAGCTGCAAAGTATCCGGCGGACGACTTCGCTTTGCGGCCCAGCCAGAAGCTCAGTCCCAGCGTGAAGCCGACGAACACAACGAACAGCACAATTGCTTCGGATACGGCTTCGTGAATCACTGGACGTCCTTTCGCTGCTGTCCGCCGTCAACCGAATTTCGACAAAGAATGCCGTAAATCAGAGCGAGCACCAGCGCAGCAATAATCAGCCCGAAGCCGTACCAGATCGCCAGATTGATGCCGGCAAACGGAGTGGCTTCCATCGTCTCCGGGGAAAACGCATTCAGGAGCACGAAGCCGCCGTACAGCACCAGGTAAACGGCGAACAGAATCAGCCCGGTGCGGGCGTTGGACGGTTGCATGAATTCGGTTTCCGAGTGTTCGATTTTCGAATTGCGGCGTCGCGTAGTCGTATTTGGCGCTGCTCACCTGAGGCGTAATTGGCGAGCGGCGGGACGTCAGCCCGCCATCGTACTGTAGCCGCGTCGGCGTAGCGCGTCCCGTCATGAAAGCGGACTCACGTCGCGCTGCTCGCCCGGTGGCGTGGATGGCGAGCGGCGTGACGTACGTCCTCCATCATGCGCGCTCGCCGCGGATGAAAGCGGAGTCACGTCGCGCTGCTCACGGTAGACACGCTGCGAACATTACACGGACTGCCTTACTTCCCAAAACCACATACCGCACGACAACCGGTCCGGCGAATTCTGACGGTTCCGTAAGCTGGCGAACCTGATGGTGTCGGGCAACGCTAACGGGTCGACCTGTGACGGACCGGTCACGCGGGGTGGCAACGCCTGTTTTGGCTGTGCTGCCTTTGCCATACGTTCCGATACTCCTTGCAGCAGGGTTGTCGCCGGCCAGCCGGTTCAGCCGTTTCGGACCCAGGGAGGGACCTGAAGCGAGCACTGTTCCGGTGACCAATGTCAGCGGCAGTCCCGCCCGACCCAACCGAATGCAGCCCGACCCGCAGGGAAGCGGGAGGGCTGTTGGCGGTCGGCATCCTTCGAACGGATTCAAACAGAAGGGCTGGCAGACATGAGGTCGCCATCTTGGTTGCACATCCTTTGTTTTGTGATTGCCATTCCCATTTTCTTCGTGCGTGCTCACGGGCAACTGGTGCCAGGCACGGGCGTCCCGCTGAATAACGTCGGCGACGACTTCGAAGATGAAAACTGGACCTGGGTGCCCAATGCGCCCAAGTCCAGTCGTGAGCAGGACGAGCAGACTCGCCCGCCGATGGGTTACTCCACCAACGGCCGGTGGTTCGAAAGCCCCAAACGAGGAATGCCGGACGTTATCGAACGCGTCCCGACGCCTCCCAACGGAATTCCCGGCAGTAAGGGTGCTCTGAAACTGCAGACGCTGAACAGCGGCATCCCGGGTTTCGCCAGTCGTCAGATGGAGCAGGACGACTTCATCATGGCATGCTCATCGCGCGTCGGGGCGGTCAGCATCGCTCGCAGCCCAAGTGTTGTGACTCGCGTGTGGCTGCCGCCGTTCGAAAACTGGGAGAACCGGTCCGGCTCGCACTTCGGATACCGCCTGGATCTGAAGACGACTGTCACGGAAACGAAGCAGTCGAAGCGATTGTTCTTCTCGCGGAAGACGGAACGCAAACAGGAAACGTACTGGCCTGGATTCTTTATCGAATTCCACAGCAGCCACGATCCGCGGTACAAAGAAGATGAAGCTCAGTTGCTGATTCGCGGCAACAACCTTGGCCACGAAGTCAAAAGCATCAAGCTGACTCCCGGCTGGTGGACGTTCGGCATGTCGGTGACTTCCAATGGCCAGGTTCACTACTACGCTCGCCAGGGAGTCGAAGATCTGCGAGCCCAGGATCACCTCTACAGCAGCTTCCCGTACGGCTTCTCCGCCGAACAGTTTGCCACACACTTCTTCAATTCCGTGAACATGAACGACGGCCGCACCTGGTCGACTCCGTTCATTATCGACGATCCGACGGTTTACGTGCTGCGGTAGTCCGCGCCAGGAGCGCGGTCGCCGCGAACATTGTTGATCAGCAGCGCGACGTCAGTCAGCCGCCATGGCACTCCGGATGGCTGAGTGACTGCGAACCGGCGGCGTGAAACGCGAGGCTCGGCGGCAGCCTATCCCAGCCCCATCCACAGGCCCAGCACAAACGACGCGACGATGGCCAGCACGACCCAACGCGTCCAGGAGTCCCGTCGAGCGGCCGGTGAATCCGCAGCAGCATGCTCCGGAAATTCTCTCGCGACGAAGTCGTCATAGTCGAAGTCGTTGGGATCTTCGGGAAGAAACCCGTCATCAGACGCCGCGTATTCGTCGCTGTACCCGCAACTCCGGCAGACTTTACGGCTTGTCGGCCAGTCGGAACCGCAGTTTGGGCACGGGAAGACTTCGTCGGGTTTGGAACGTGGCATAGTCTCTGACTCGTCCAGTCGCCGGTTGCAGGGATTCCCAGGCGAGCTGCGCGACGTCAGTCCGCAATCACGCTGGGATCTGTGCAGTCGTGAAAGCGGACTGACGTCTCGCTGCTCGCCGATGTTCCATGTGACAGTACTTCGGTGCCCGGTATTGTTGGTCTCACAGCAGCAGCGCCGCGCATCCCAGGAAAGAACCGAATCCGATGATATCGGTCGCCGTCGTCAGAAAGATGCTGGCCGACTGAGCCGGGTCGCGTCCGAGTGCTCGCAGGATGAGCGGAATCACGGAGCCGGCCAGCGCTGCCATCGCCATCGTCACAATCATCGACGCGCCAATGACGACGCACAAGCGTCCCGCGTCGGGCAGCGATTCTCCGGTTGCCAGTCGCCATCCCAGCACGGCCATCGCGGTTACGACCGAGATCAAAGCACCGTTGATCAGGCCGCCCAGAACCTCCTTGCGAATCACTCGCCCGCTGACTCCGGGAATGATTTCCCGCAAGGCCACACCGCGCATCACAACGGCCAGTGACTGCGAACCTGTGTTTCCGCCCTGACCGGCAACGACCGGAAGTAGCACGGCCAGAGCAGCGACTCGCGAAATCACGTCTTCGAACAGCCCGACGACAAAGGCCGCCATGAACGCCGTCACCAGATTCACCAGCAGCCAGGGCAGGCGATTCTTCACCACGACACGAACCGACGACAACGCACGTTCCGTCGCTCCGGCACCCACGATTCGCTGCAGGTCTTCAAAGCCTTCCAATTGACCTGCCGCCAGAGCTTCCGTGTGCTGCACGACGCCGATCAGCCTTCCTTCAAAGTCAACGACAGGAACGGCCAGAAACTTCCGTTCGCGCATCTGGTTGACGACTTCTTCCCGCGGCATCGTATCGGGAATGACGAAGACATTTGTCCTGACCATGGGTTCCAGTTGCTGAGTCGGATTGGCCAGCAGCAAATCCCGCATGTTCAGCACGCCCACCAGTTTTTGTGAACGATCGGTGACGTATAAGTAGTGCAAAGCTTCCCGCGGAGTGCTCCTCAGACGGGCAATCGCCTGCTGCACATTCAGATCGATGGACAGCGCTGCAACGCGGGGTTCCATCATGCTGCCGGCGCAGTCGTCGGGAAATTCCACAAGCTGCTGCAGCGTTCGGCGAGACGACGCGGGAACGGCTTCAAGGATCGCGGCCCGCTCGTCTTCCTTCGCCTGTTTCAAAATGGCCGCGGCCGATCGCGGTGACATCTCCGCCAGAACTTCCGCCGCCCGGTCAACCGACATGGCAACGATCAGCGGCATTGCCTTGTCCAGGCTCAGCCGCTCCAGCAGCGACACGCGCTGATGTTCCGGCAGGCTGTCCAGCAGCTGCTGAGCTTCGCCAACCGAAAATGTTTCGACCACGCGGCTGGCGTCGTCCGGGTGAAGCTCGGCGAACGTATTGAAAGCGGATTCAAATGGCTGCATGGCGTGAGTCGTCGGAACAGCGGAAACGGATTCGCAGCCGGATCGTACCACACACAGCGCGCCTTCGCAGATCACTGAGAACCTTGGAGAGCCTGATACGGCGGCCCTCCCACCAGGCCCACCGTCACCCATCCGCGCCGCAGGAGTATCGCAGAAACAATCGCTTCGGGCATTCAGTTCAGGCTCGGCTCTGCGGCAGCCTGCTAGTGCGATATATGCTGTTACTCGGCGTACTGCGCGACAGCGAGCGCGGAAGTGACGATGCGGCCGTGGCGCATCGAACGGGTTCCGTCTGCAGCGTCCGTCAAAACAGCCCGCGGACGCCCGGATCCAGTTGTGCGGTCAGCCTGTCCTGTGGCGTCTTCAGCAAGGCGAGACAAATACTGGCGTCTGGACGGGTTGGAGCCGGTTCTTCGCAGGTTGCAAGAGACTTGAAAAATCCGCAGAAATGTTCCCGCAAATTGTTTGCGTATTCGTTTGGATGTTTCTAGCCCTTAACCAAGTGACGGCGTTTGGCATTTCGGCGAAGAAAACCCCGAAAT